>CACZNT010000201.1 GCA_902782635.1 uncultured Coriobacteriaceae bacterium | reverse complement strand
GGCGCAGGTGCCGTTCATGCGCTGCTCGATGCCGTTGTCGAAGTAGATGATCTTGGCGTCCTCGCCGCCGAGCTCGATGGCGCAGTCCGTTTGCGGGATGAGGATCTCCACCGCGCGCTTGCTAGCGATGACCTCCTGGACGAACTCGAGGCCGAGCCACTGCGAGAGCAGAAGGCCACCCGACCCGGTGATGGAGACGCGCATGCGGGCGTCGCCGAAGACCTCGCCCGCACGCTCGAACAGCTCGCGCGCCGTGGCGCGGATGTCGGTGTGGTGGCGCTGGTAGTTTGCGTACATGAGGTTCGCGTCCTCGTCGATCACCGCCAGCTTGACGGTGGTCGAGCCCACGTCGATGCCCAGGCGCAGGCGACGGTCGGAGAAGTCGCGCTTGCGTGCGGGGCGGATCTCCGCGCCGTGCTCGGTGAGCTGGATGGGCTTCTTGGCGGCGGACGCCTTCGCGGCGGCACTCTTGCTAGCGGGCATTATTGGCCTCCTCGGTTGAGAGCGTATGGTTGAGCGCGGCACGTGCCACGCTGGCGATGTCGAAGTCGATGGGCTTGCCGTACAGGTCGCCCGGGCGCACGAAGGTGAGCGCGGTCATCACGCGCGCCATGTCGTCAGGGCTCTCGTTGCGGCCCGTGGAGAGCCAGCGCACGAGGACGCCCACCTCGGCGGAGATGGCGAAGGTGAGGTAGTAGTCGAAGAGCGGCAGGGCGGCCAGCGGGAAGCCCGAGAGGGCGCGGCGCTCCACCACGTCACGCACCATGCCCTTGATCTTCTCGGCGAAGGCCGGGTCGCCGCCGTCGCCGAGCAGGGGCGCGAGATGCGAGCCCTCGCCCTCGAAGTAGCGCAGCAGCTCGACCGACCCCGGGCAGGGCTGGAAGCGCGCGATGGCCTCGGAGAGCTCGGGGAGCGTCGTGCTGGCGATTGCCTGCACGTAGGCGCGCAGCTCCTCCACGGCCTCGTCCTCGATGGCCGACACCAGCTCCGGGATGTCGCGATAGTGCAGGTAGAACGTGCGCCTGGTGATGCCGGCGCGGTCGCAGAGCGCCGTGACGGTTACCCGGGAGAGGTCCCCCGAGGCCTCGATCTCGGCCGAGAGCGCATCGCGCAGGGCACGGCGCGACCGTATGGCGCGCGGGTCCAGGCTTGCCTGCGGACGTCGTGCGCAGGCGGAGAGCTCAGATCTCATGCATCCTCCGTTTCATTCACAGCGTGAGAATTATTGCACAGATTGTGCATTAGCGATTGGCCCACACAGCCGCTTCACATCGCGACGAGACGTCCCGCGCTCCCCCATCAGGCGAATGCGTGCGGGAATTATCGCCAGGGTGGCAAAAAATTGCAGTTTTCCAAGTCTGAGGGGTGGCATTTCCCCACCGCGGCGAAACTACACCCGCGTCTTCGCAGGTAGATGCGGTGTTCTATTTCCCTCTTCGCGCAGGTGGCCTCTCAAGACTTGGAAAACTGCAATTTTTTGCCACCCTGGCGATAATTCCCGCACGCATTCGACGCGTCGAGGCCCATCTTGACGTCCGGCGGTGGCGCGCCGCGCAGGTGACCGCGCGAACGATAAACTACTGGAAAGGAGCACTTCTCGAGGAGGGCGCATGGCCATCACGTTCGAAGAGGTCGTCGAGGCACAATCGATGGTGTCGCGGCAGCACCTCGACATCCGCACCATCACCATGGGCATCTCGCTTACGGGATGCGCCGACGAGCGCATGGAGCGCATCTGCGAGAAGGTCTACGAGCGCATCACCCGCACCTCCGAGCGCCTCGTGAGCGTGGCCGAGGAGCTCGAGCGCGAGTACGGCATCCCCATCGTCAACAAGCGCATCTCGGTGACGCCCATCGCCGAGGTCGCGGCCGCCTGCCCCGACGCCGACCTCTCCCCCATCGCCCACGCGCTGGACCGCGCGGCCGAGGCGCTGGGAGTCGACTTCCTCGGCGGCTTCTCCGCCCTCGTCCACAAGGGCATGGGCGATGCCGACCGTCGCCTCATCAACTCGATCCCCGCGGCGCTGTCCACCACCGCGCGCGTGTGCTCGTCGGTGAACGTCGCCACCACCCGCGCGGGCATCAACATGGACGCCGTGCTGCTCATGGCCCAAACCATCCTTGCCGCCGCCGAGGCCACCAAGAACGACGCCTGCTACGGGGCCGCCAAGCTCGTCGTGTTCGCCAACATGGTGGAGGACTCCCCCTTCATGGCCGGCGCGATGCACGGCGCGGGCGAGGCGGACGCCGTCATCAACGTTGGCGTCTCCGGGCCCGGCGTCATGGCCGCGGCGCTCGAGGAGCTCGACGAGGGCGCGTCGATGATGGAGGTGGCCGAGCGCATAAAGCAGACGGCCTTCAAGATCACACGTGCGGGCGAGCTGATGAGCCGCGAGGCCGCGCGGCGCCTG
>CACZNT010000200.1 GCA_902782635.1 uncultured Coriobacteriaceae bacterium | reverse complement strand
GTGCTTCTCCTCGACGGTGACGCCGGGCCAGTTGCCGACGTACTGGTTGGAGCCCGTGAGGGCGTTGAAGAGCGTGGTCTTGCCGCAGTTGGGGTTGCCGGCAAGCGCGATGGTGATCTGGTCTGCCATGCTACTCACCCGCCTTCTCGTCGACGAGCTCGACCTCGACCATCTCGCAGTCGGCCTTGCGCACGGAGAGCTCGTACTTGCGGATGTTGATCTCCACTGGGTCGCCCAGCGGCGCCACCTTGCGAACGTAGATCTCCTGGCCCTTGGTGATTCCCATGTCCATGATGCGGCGACGGACGGGGCCCTCGCCGTGGACCTTCACCACCTTGACCGTCTGGCCCACCTGGGCGTCTCTCAGATTCATGCCGCAAACTCCCTTCGAACACGTGCCAAGCACTGTGCTGCATTACCCGTGGCTTGGGTCGCGCGATGTGCTCCTAGACGGAGATCTTCTGGGCCATCTCCTTGCTGATGGCCACGCGCGTGTCTTTGATCGAGCAGATGACGTTGCCGTCGATCTCGTTGATGACCTTGACGGGCGCGCCCACCACGAATCCGAGGCCTTCGAGGAAGAGGCGCGTCTCGGGCTTGCCTCCGATTCGGGTGACTATGCTGCTCTCGCCCGACCTCAGAAACGAAAGGGGCAATCCCGCCATGCTCAACATCTCCTTTGGCACAATGCGCCACGACTCTTAATGTGTAAAAGTTAAAACAGGTTTACTTGAGAGTCAACCATGTTTTACTTTTGCTTTGCGGTGCGCGTTGCTTCGCTTGTGTTTCCCAGGGAATCCCATAGAATACGTGTTTGTTAGATTCATATAACTTGGGTATAACTCGTGACGTTGGCGTGGCACGAGGGGGAGCCGGCGGCTCCGCCGAGAGGTGGTCTCATGACCCAGATCGGCCGCATAGCTCAGAGGCTCGCAGTTGCCGGGAACGGCACGTGCGAGGTTCTCGCATGCGAGGGCGGCGGCAAGGGGAACGTCACGCGCTACGATCTCTTTCCCGGCGTCGTGCTGTGGGTGCTCGACATGCGCTGCCTGACGCAGGGCTACCTGCCCGGAGTCGAGAGCGGCAAGGACGCCACCTACATCATCCACTGCGGGCGCGGCGCGCTGAGGGTGGCCCTCGGGAGGCGGAAGGTGTTCTCGCTGGAGGAGGGTGACCTGCTCTGCGCCACGAGCGAGTCGGGCAGGATCGCGCACTCGTTTCCCACGGGCGTGATGTCCGGGCTCGTGCTGGGCATCGATGCCGTCACCCTGAGCTCGGAGACCAGGCGCGCCCTGAGGAACTTCGACGTCGACCTCGACGCCATTCCCATCGTGGCCTCGAGCGACACGGTGCGGTCGCTGGCCACGAGCCCCGAGGCGGCCCACATCCTCGCCGAACTCTACGAGGCCCTGCCCAATGCCAGTCGCGGGAGCATCCGCATCAAGGTAATCGAGCTCTTGCAGCTGGTGTGCACGGGCACGGCGAACCACGTGCGCCGCGAGGTGCGCTCCACGCGACGGATGAGCCACATGCAGCTTGCCTACCAGGCGCAGCAGCTCATGATGCACGACATCTCCCGGCCGCTCACCATCTCCGCGCTGGCCGATGCCTGCGATACGAGCCCCACCGTGCTCAAGGAGTCGTTCCGCGAGACCTTCGGCGTGCCGGTCTACACGTGGTATCGCACCTACCGCATGCACCAGGCAGCCGATCTGCTGCTCTCCACCGAGCTCACGATTGGGAAGGTGGCTGAGCGCGTGGGATACGCCAATCCCTCGAAGTTCACCCAGGCCTTCACCGATTGCATGGGCAAGACCCCGCGTGCCTGGCGCAAGGAGCGGCGCATGCGCAGGGGAGCGTAGCTGGGAAAACGCGCTTGGCGTGCGCTTGTGTTTCAATTAGTTAACCAAGGTTGACAATTTAATTCCCACCCAGTATGGTGTATTTGGGTTAATCATGTCCGGGATGACGTTGGATCCTCTCCCCGGCGCATCCGGACCGGCCCTGCGAGCGCGTTCTGCCGACGTTCCTCCTTCCTTGCGTCGGCCGAGCGCGCTCCCTTTTTGTGACAGTTGGGGACAGTCCCCAACTGTCACGTTTTCCCAATCTGGCGAGGCGCTCGCCGCACGTCCGGCATCCTGTGGGCATAATCTGCTTATGCACCTTATGAACGTGGTTTTGACCTGCAGTTCGGGTAGGATTGCGTGCGCCGGCATATGGGCTGGTGAGAGACGGCTAAGGAATTGATTGCCATGGCAGCGAAGCATCTGGGAACGACGGAAATCGAGGCGCCCGAGGGCGGGGCCTCCTCGTCCGACGAATACATCGTCCACCACCGCATTCAGGGGAAGAAGGTCGACACCTCCTACATCTCCGAATTCGAGCGCCTGTACAACACCGACAGCAGCCATTACGAGCGCCGCCGTCGCAAGCGCCGCTCGCGCAGCAAGGTCGCCATCTTCGTGCTGCTCGCGCTCCTCATCCTCGGGGGCGTGTGCGGCCTGGCGGGCGTCCAGCTCTATCGCGATGCCAAGGAGGTCCGCGCCGACGCCCATGTGGTGCTCGAGGACCTCGACGAGTTCAAGGACGCCGTGGTTACCGCCGACAAGCTGCGCGTGAGCCAGATCACGGAGAACATCGCCGTCACCTCCTCGAGCATGCACGCCAAGACGCAGGGGGCGCTGTGGAACGCCGCGGCGCTCATCCCCGTGGTGGGGGAGGACATCCGGCAGGTCAAGACGCTGTGCTCGGTGCTCGACAACCTCTCGACGCAGGCCATCGAGCCTCTGGGCGAGGCGCTTGCCGACGTGGGGATCTCCGAGCTCATCGGCGATGACAACACCATCGACGTGGTCCGCCTCGAGCGCGTGGTGAATGCGCTCGGCGGCGCGAAGGGTGCCGTGGACTCCGCAAACCAGGCGCTCTCCGGCCTGGGCACGTCGCACATCGACCAGGTGGAGGAGGCCGTCACTAAGGCCCGCTCCAAGCTCTCCGGCCTGGGCGAGCTCGTGGACAAGGCCGACGCCGTCGCGCCGTACCTGCCCAAGCTCCTGGGGTCGGAGCGCACGCGCACCTACCTCATCGTCGCCATGAACAACTCCGAGGCGCGCGCCATGGGCGGCTTCCCCGGCTCCTGGGGCACCATCACCGCCTCGGGCGGGCGCCTCTCGCTGGGCGATTTCGTCACCATTGCCGGTGCACGCCCGGGCGTGGACGAGCGCATTCCAGTGTCAGATGAGGAGTATGCGCTCTGGGCCGAGACCCTTGAGCTCAGCCCGGCGAACTCAACGTTCGTGCCGCACTATCCGCGCGCCGCAGAGCTTCTCTCCCAGCAGTGGGATGCGTTTGGCTACGAGTCGGACATCGAGGGCGTAATCGCGCTCGACCCGGTCTTCCTGCAAAACGTGCTTGCCCTCGTAAATGGCTCCGTCACGGTGGACGAGATTGGCGTCGATGGCTCCAATGCCGCCGAGCGCCTGCTCTCCTGGCCCTACTGGAACATCGAGGAGAACGAGGCGCAGAACGCCTTCTTCGCCCGCGTCGCGCACGCGGCCTTCGACGAGTTCCTGGGCAAGCTGGGAACGGTCGACATCCTCAAGCTGGGCGAGTTCATCCGCCAGACAGGAGTCGATCGGCGCTTCCTGGTGTGGATGGAGGACGAGGGCGAGCAGGGCGCGATCGACGCCATCGGCCTCGCGGGCGAGCTTCCCGACGACCCGACGGTGCCCATCGCGACCGTCTGCATCAACGACAACACCTGGGCCAAGATGGATTGGTACCTGGATGTGCGTTCCGCGCTGGGTGAGTCGGTGCGCAACGACGACGGCACCACCTCCTACCAGGTGACGACGACGCTGGCCAACCGCATGACCCAGGAGGAGCTCTGGGAGGCGCCCAAGTACGTCACCGGCAGCTCGCCTGCCAAGCGCGACCCGGGCGACATCGTCACCGACCTGCTGCTCGTGGCACCAGCCGAGGGGTCGATCTCGAACGTGAGCTGCTCTTCGGGGCAGACGCTCTCCGAGTACGCGCTCTACGAACATGACGTGTGGAAGGGCCAGGTGAACTGCACCGTCGGCGAGACGATCACCATCACCTACACCGTCACGGTGCCGGCGAGCGCCCAGGAAGTGCTCTACGTGAGGCAGTCGCCGCTGGGACGCACCTTCACCGACTAGGCTTACCAACTGTCCCCATGAGTCAGTAGGGACGTAGCCAATTGACTCATAAGCCTTAGCTTATGAGTCAATTGGCTACGTCCCTACTGACTCATGGGGGCTACACGTAGAACAGCATCTGGTTGTAGCTGGGAACGGGCCAGCAGTCCAGGCTGCAGAGGCGCTCCATGTCGTCCACAATCACGCGCAGCGCCTCCATGGCGGGGATCACCTCGTCGTAGTAGGCATGGTCCTGCGCTGCGGGGTCGTCAATCGCACGCGCGACCTCGTTCACCCGCTCGAGCTCGGCAACCGACGCGTAGATGGCGTCGATGCCCCCGTTGAGGCGGGCGAGCAGGTCGCGCTCCGAGGCGCTCGCCATGCCGAGGTCGGCCTTGGCCGAGAGGCCGCGCGCGATGTCGCCCGAGTAGTCGATGAGGGCGGGCAGGTACATGTGGCGCGCCATGTAGCTCATGGTGTTCGCCTCGATGTTGAGCAGCTTGGCGTATTGCTCGGCCTTGGCGACGTAGCGCGCCCGGGCCTCCGCCTCGTTGAGGACGCCATAGCGCTTGAACAGCTCGATGTTCGCCGGATCGACGATAGCGGGCAGCGCATCCGGCGTGCTGCGCAGGTGGGGGAGCCCGCGACGTGCCGCCTCGGCCTCCCACTCGTCGCCGTAGCCATCACCGCCGAAGATGATGCGACGGTGCTCGGTGAGTGTCTTCTTCACCCACTTCATGGCATGGCGCACGAAGTCGCTCTCGTCCACCACGGAGAGCTCGGTCGCGAAGGCGTCGAGCTGCTCGGCGACGGCCACGTTGAGCACCATCGTGGGGTCGGAGAGGTTCTGCTGGCTTCCGCACATGCGGAACTCGAACTTGTTGCCGGTGAAGGCGAACGGGCTCGTGCGATTGCGGTCGGTGTTGTCGCGCACCACGTCGGCGAGCTGCGGGACGCCGAGGTCCATGGTGGTGGGGCCGTGCGAGGTGTAAGGCCTGTCCTCGACGATGGACTCTATGACGGCGTCGAGCTCCTCGCCCAGAAAGACCGAGATGATGGCAGGCGGAGCCTCGTTGCCCCCGAGTCGGCGGTCGTTGCCGGCCGAGGCCGTGCTGGCGCGCAGGAGGTCGGCATGCTCGTCGACCGCCGCGATGACGCAGGTCAAGAACACCAGGAACTGCAGGTTGTCCTCGGGGCTGTCGGAGGGGTCGAGCAGGTTCTTGCCATCTGCCACCAACGACCAGTTGTCATGCTTGCCCGACCCGTTCACGTACTCGAAGGGCTTCTCGTGCTGCAGGCAGGCGAGGCCGTGGTGCGAGGCGAGGAGGCGCATCTCCTCCATCGTGAGAAGGTTGTGGTCGATGGCCACTGACCCCTCCTCGTAGATGGGGGCGAGCTCGTGCTGGCAGGGCGCCGCCTCGTTGTGCTTGGTGGTTGCCGGCACGCCCAGCTTCCAAAGCTCGTCGTCGAGCTCCTTCATGAACTCGTTCACCGTGGGGCGGATGGCGCCGAAATAGTGCTCCTCGAGCTCCTGGCCCTTCACCGGCGCGCAGCCGAAGAGCGTGCGGCCGCAGAGCACGAGGTCGGGACGGGCGGCGTAGTCTTCCTCCTTGATGAGGAAGTACTCCTGCTCGGGGCCGATGGTGGTGGTCACGTGCGCCGGGGTCTTGCCGAAGAGCGACAGCGCCCGCTTGGCGTGGTTGCCCAGCGCCACCATCGAGCGCAGGAGCGGGGTCTTCTTGTCGAGGGCCTCCCCGGTGTAGGAGATGAAGGCCGTGGGGATGCAGAGCACCTCGTCCTTGATGAAGGCGGGCGAGGTGGGGTCCCAGGCGGTGTAGCCGCGCGCCTCGAAGGTTGCCCGCAGGCCGCCCGAGGGGAAGCTGGACGCATCGGGCTCGCCCTGGATGAGCTCCTTGCCCGAGAAGGTCATGAGGGTGGTGCCGTCGCCTCGGGGCGTGAGGAAGCTGTCGTGCTTCTCGCTCGTGATGCCCGTGAGCGGCTGGAACCAGTGGGTGTAGTGGGTGGCGCCATGCTCGAGCGCCCACTCCTTCATCGCGTGGGCGACCTCGTTGGCGATGTCGAGGTCGAGCCGCTCGCCCTTGTGGATGACGCGCTGGAGCTCCTTGTACGTTGGCTTGGGCAGCTTCTCCTGCATGACGGAATCGGAGAAGGTGAGGCTGCCGAAAACCGACTGCACCTTGTTGGTAGCCATGGGGTGACCTCCTGGTAGAGCTGCGTTGCGCCTTCGGGCGGAATGCGCCCGTTTCCTGCAGGTGATTGTAGCCCATGCAGGCAGCGGCGTTGTTACCTGGACGTTGCGGCGTCGGCGGGATGGATGGGCATGCATGTGCTGCGGCGCGGTCGAGGGGCATGCGTGCGGGCCGTGCAGCGCCCATGCGCGGCGGATGGCGATACAATCGAGAGTTGATGGGAACAGCCGAAGGGGGAGCAATGGCAGATACCAGCACCAGGCGCACGATAGCCGTCATCGACGGCAACTCGCTCATGCACCGCGCCTTCCACGCCATCCGCCAGCCCATGAACGCGCCGGACGGGCGCGCCACCAACGCCCTCTTCGGCTTCTTCAACATGTTTGTCAAGTTCGTCGAGACCTTCGCCCCCGACGGCGTGATCTGCGCCTTCGACAAGGGCAAGCCGGCCATCCGCATGGAGAAGCTCCCGCAGTACAAGGCGCAGCGGCCGCCCATGGATCCTGCGCTCCGCGAGCAGTTCCCCAGGGTGAAGGAGCTGCTCGTGGCGCTCGACGTTCCCGTGGTGGCGCTCGAGGGCTGGGAGGGCGACGACATCCTGGGCACCCTTGCGAAGCGTGGCGAGGCAGCGGGATACGAGATGCTGCTCATCACGGGCGATCGCGACATGTACCAGCTGGCAACCGACCACATCAAGATTGTCGGGACCAAGCGCGGCCTGTCCGACGTCGC
>CACZNT010000199.1 GCA_902782635.1 uncultured Coriobacteriaceae bacterium | reverse complement strand
CTGCTCGTCGGAGGTCTCGGTGTCGCGCGCCGCCATGGTGTTGTCGATGTCCATGAACATGATGGGCGGCTTGCCCTTGGGAATGGTAAAAGACATCTGTCTCCTCGGGTACACTCAATGTGGATGATTGAACGGATATAAGTCTAGCCTAGTGGCGAGGGATTGGAGCTGCCATGGGATTCGAGAAGAAGTGCGACGCGCGCGTCGCCATCATGCTTGCTGACGGCTGCGAGGAGATCGAGGCGCTCACTGTCTGCGATGTCCTCTATCGCGCCGGCATACCCTGCGACAAGGTCTCGCTCAACGGCAAGCACATCCGCTCGTCGCACGAGGTCGAGTTCCATGGCGAGGTGATGATCGAGGATTGCGTGCTGGACGACTACGACATGATCGTCCTGCCGGGAGGCATGCCGGGCACGACGAACCTCGCCGCCTGCGAGCCGCTGGCGGCTGCGCTCAAGCGCTTCGCCGCAGAGGGCAAGTACATCGCCGCCATATGCGCCGCACCATCGATCCTGGCGAATCTCGGCCTGCTCGAGGGCAAGCATGCCACGAGCTATCCCAGCTACCATGGCCTGCTCGCCGAGAAGGGCGCCCTCCTGGAGGCCGATGCGGCGGCCGTCGTGGACGATGGCGTCATCACGAGCCAGGGCATGGGCACGGCGCTGGACTTCTCCTATGCCATCGTCTCCGAGCTCCTGGGCGACGATGCCGCCGCCGAGATTGCGCGCTCCATCGTCGACATGCGCTAGGCGGCCCTGCACGTGGGAGTCCCGCAAGCACACTACCTCTGCATCGACCTCAAGAGCTTCTACGCGAGCGTCGAATGCCTCGATCGTGGGCTCGACCCGCTCACGACCAATCTCGTGGTTGCCGATCCCACGCGCACGGACAAAACCATCTGCCTTGCAGCATCTCCCTCGATGAAGGCGCTCGGGGTGTCGGGGCGTGCCCGCGTCTTCGAGATTCCCAAGGGGATCGACTACATCATGGCGCCGCCGCGCATGGCGCGCTACATCGAGCGCTCGGCCGACGTGTACGGCGTTTACCTCAAGCACATCGCGAAGGAGGACATCCACGTCTACTCGATCGACGAGGCCTTCTTCGACATCGGTCCCTACCTCTCGCTCTACGGCTGCACCCCGCGCGAGCTGGGCGAGCGCATTCGCCGCGACGTGTACGAGACCACCGGCATCCCTGCCGCCTGCGGGCTGGGAACCAACCTCTACCTGGCGAAGATCGCGCTCGACATAACGGCGAAGCACTCCGACGACTTCTTTGGCGAGCTCGACGAGGAGCGCTATCGCGCGCAGCTCTGGGACCACGAGCCCATCACCGACTTCTGGCGCATCGGCCCGGGCATTGCGAGGAGGCTCGCGAGTCACAACATCCGCACCATGGGGCAGGTTGCCATGGCCCCGCGCGAGATGCTCTTCGACGAGTTCGGCATCGACGCCGAGATCCTCATCGACCATGCCTGGGGCGTCGAGCCGGTCGAGATTTCGGACATCAAGGCGTATCGCTCGAAGAGCAACTCCTTCTCGTCCGCGCAGATCCTGCCCTGCGAGTACGCGCCCGAGGATGCGCTCGTCGTTGCCAAGGAGATGGCCGAGGGGCTGGCGCTCGAGCTCGTCGACGTAGGGCGCGAGTGCGCGGGCGTGACGCTGTTCGTGGGTTACGAGGCGTTGCCCGAGGAGCGTGAGCTCATCAAGCTCTCACTCGAGCGAAAGCAGCGCCTGGGGCCCGGCGTCAACGCGAGCCGGCGCTTCCTCGACCCGACAAGCTCCGAGCGCGCCATACGGTCGGCCGTGGCCGAGATGTTCGAGGAGAAGGTCGACATGTCGCGGATGGTGCGCCGCATCGGTATCACGGTGGAGGGGCTCACCGAGCTCGATGCGCCGGGCGTGCAGCGCAGCCTCTTCTCGGGCGGTCAAGACGAGGAGCAGGAGCGCGACCGCCAGCGCGCCATCAACGACATAAAGCGTAAGTACGGGAAGAACGCGATGCTCAAGGCCCTGGATCTGCTGCCTGCCGCCACGGCACGCGAGCGCAACGCCATGATTGGGGGCCATCGAAGTGGCGAATGACGAGCTCGAGCATCCGCGGATGAGCAACGCGGATCGCGCGAAGATCTTCATCCCGTTCAACCCGCTCAAGGGCCTCACCGAGGCGCTGCGGGCCAAGGAGCGTGAGGCTGAGGCCGAGGCCAAGACGGGCGACGGCGTGAGCCGGCGGGAAGGGTCGCAGCGTCCGAATTGACGTGACAGATGGGGACTGTCCCCAAGTGTCACGTTTTGCGGCTAGCGGGCGATGAGGCGGACGAGCGCGTAGTCGTCGCCCTCGTCGTCGCTGCCGAGGCGTACGTCGACGCCGCCCTCGCAGGCATATACGTGGGGGAGCACGATGTCGCCCTCGGTGGCCGCGCGCCGGTACTGCACCTGGACGCGGGCGACGTCGGCCATCCCTGCCGCAGCCTGGGCGATGTCGATGTAGTGCGCGTTGTTCATGTGGTTGTTCGAATCGAGCAGGTGCCTGCTCACGACGATCGCCTCGCGCGCCTCGCCCTGGCCCTCGATGCGGATGCGACGCCCCACGGAGGCCATGTCCGGCTTCTCCCCGAGGTCGTCCATGAAGGGCTCCTGCTCCACGGCCGGCACGCGAATGGGCTGGCCGGAGGCGAAGTCGAACATAAACCACTGCGAATCGGCGCGCGCGAGCACCTCTCCCTCCGGCGTCGCCAGCTCGAAGGCGCGCGTGGCAACCAGGTGCTTGATGCCGTAGCACCAGGTGCGCACCACGATCTCGTCGCCCAGTGAGGGCATCTCGCCAAGCTCGATGTTCCACGACGAGAGGAACCAGGCCATCCCGCGCTCCTGCAGGTAGCGCACGCCATGTCCGATGTGCTCGGTGTGGAACACCGAGCAATCCTGGAAGTAGTTCACGAGCGCGAAGGTCGAGAGTCTTCCGCTCCCATCGCACTCGCTGTAGCGCACGCGCCCGCCAAATGAGTAGGCCATCTCGTCTCCTATTCGCTCCTGAGGGCCTCGACGGGGTCGCGCTTGGCCGCCGCCGAGGATGGGATGAGGCCCGCCACCAGTGTGAGGATGACGGATATCGCGATCAGAACCAGCGCCTGGTCCCAGCCGAGCCGCATGATGTTGGGCACGCCCCGCCACTCGTAGACGATGGCGTTCACCGGGATGGAGAGGCCCATCACCGCGGCAATGGCCATCACGCCGGCGATGAGGCCCTCGATGACGGTCTCGGCGTTGAATACATTGGCGATGTTGCCCTTGGAGGCGCCCATCGCGCGCAGGATGCCAATCTCCTTCTTGCGCTCGAGGACGCTGATGTAGGTGATGATGCCGATCATGATGGAGCTCACCACCAGCGAGATGGAGACGAAGGCGATGAGGACGGTCGAGATCATCCCGACGATGTCGGAGACGCTCCTCAGGAGGGCCCCCATGATGTCGTTGTAGGTGATGGTCTTCTCGTCGGCGCCCTCCGCCTCCATCTTCTCGTTGTAGGCGTCGATGATGCGGAGCACTTCCTCCTTGTCATCGAAGCTCTTGGGGTAGATGTCGATGGAGCGCGGGCGGAGGAGGTC
This sequence comes from uncultured Coriobacteriaceae bacterium, assembly GCA_902782635.1. Taxonomy (GTDB): domain Bacteria; phylum Actinomycetota; class Coriobacteriia; order Coriobacteriales; family Atopobiaceae; genus CACZNT01. The sequence continues at coordinate 6,783 of CACZNT010000199.1, read as the reverse complement.
GGCGTATCCCAGTTTGACGAGGTTGTTGTCGTAGGTGAGCTGGTCGGCCTGGGCGTAGTTGGTGAGAAGCGACGTGAGGTCCTCGGCGGAGAGCTCGAAGTGGATGGCGTTCGCGAAGGCGTCGGCATCCACGGAGAACGCGCCCTCCAGGGCCGAGCTCAGGTCGCTCATCTGCGAGGTGAGGGCACCTGAGAGCTGCGAGGAGAGCTCGCTTCCGATGGACTGGGTGGCCGTGGCCATCTGCTGCTGCAGGGCGGTTGCCAGCTGCGCGGACATCGCCTGCGCAGCCGCATCGGCCATCTCGCGCATGGAGCCCTGCAGATAGGGGACGAGCTGCTTGTCGAGGTAGCGCTCCATGGCGGCGTTGACCTCGTCCTCGAACTCCGGCCCGAGCACCTGCTGGATCTGCGTCATCTGCGCGAGCACCTCGGGCGTGGCCAGGTATGCCTGGATGTCCGGGGTGAGGTTCGTCTCGTCGGTGATCATCTCGCCGGGGTGCGCGGTGTACCACCAGGGGAGGAAGCCGCTGCCGATCTGCGTGGAAATCTGCGATATGGCGGCGGCCTGGCCCGCGTCGATGTCGGCCTCGAACTCGCTCAGGTCGGGCGCCGGCGCGCCGGCGATCATCTGCTGGATGGTCTTAGAGTCGAGGGAGTTGGAGATGGCGCTCGTGTCGACGGAGAGCGCCGACGGGTCGAAGTCCAGGCTGCTCGCGTCAAGCGAGAGGCCGGAGAGGTCGAGGCCCTGGCCCATCGACGAGAGGGCGCTCGAGTCGAAGGCGAACGCCTGCTCGAGGGCCTCCTGGTCCACCGTGAAGAGCTTCTCCATGTCGAAGGAGCTCTCCGTGCCCTCGCGCAGCTCGTCGAAAGTCGACCCCGTGAAGACGTCGACATCGGGGTGCGCCAGCTGCTCCTTGACGATCTCGGCCTCGCTCGCGCGCTTGATGAGCTCGATCGTGAGGTCGTGCGTGTAGGCCACGCCCTCGGTGAGCGTCGGGCTATCGGTGTCCTCGTTGGCGCGGATGACGCCCACGATCTGCAGGTTGATGGCGTCGTCGAGGAGCTCGCGCATGAAGGCGCTGTCGGAGGACATGTCGGTCCAGCTGTCGCCCGATTCCGAGCGCTGGTAGCAGCTTGCCGCATCCACCACCTTGAAGCTGAGCTGGAGCGCATCCTCGTAGCTGAGGTCGACGTGGGTGTCGGGAACCTCCGCCTTCTCGTCGCTCGACACGGCCTGGATCATGTCCCGCAGCTCGTGCGGGTCGAGGACGCCGATGTTGTAGAGGGTGTAGTCGGTAAGCCGCCCGCGGCGGGAGAGCACGAGCACGGCCTCGTCGTAGCGCTCCGGCCAGCGCCCCTGGAGCATGTCGTACTGGCTCTCGAGGAGCTCGCGGTTCGTGATCATCTCCTGGAACGAGTCGTTCTGCGAGCCGGAGAAGCCGAAGCTCGACAGGGCGCTCATCATCGAGACGCTCGGCCCACCCGCCCCGCTGGAGAAGCTGCCGGAGAGCTCGACGATGCCGTCGTCGGTGTTCGAGCGCCAGATGCGCGGCGACACCCCGTAGCCGTAGACGATGTCGTTCACGTGGGGCTCGATGCCGCTCTCGTCAGACTCGAGGTACTCCCTGAACGAGGAGAGGTCGTTGGAGTCGATTGTGGCGAACATGTCGGAGACCACCGTCAGCTCCGGGATGAGGTCGCTCGTGGCCGGCGTGCGCGAGGGATCCTCCTCTACCACCTCCGACGAGCTGTCCATCGAGGCGGTCATGAGGCCGGTGAGGTCCGTCGCCGCCTCGCTTATCGAGAGCGGGAACGACGACATGGCGTCGGCCTCCGTCTTGGCGATGTAGTCGTTGACGCCGTTTGAGAGCGCGAGGATCGCCGCGATGCCCATGATGCCGATGGAGCCGGCGAAGGCCGTGAGGAAGGTGCGGCCCTTCTTGGTGAGGAGGTTGTCGCGCGAGAGGCCGAGCGCGGTGAGAAACGACATCGACGCCTTGCCGTCGCGCCCGCGCGTGGCGCCAGTCGCGGCATCGTCGCCAGCCTCTGCGCCCTCCGGATGCAGCTCCTCGGGTGCGAGCGGATGGGTGTCGTCCACCACGCGCCCGTCGGCGATGCGGATGATGCGCGTGGCGTACTGCTCGGCGAGCTCGGGGTTGTGCGTCACCATGATGACGAGGCGGTCGTGCGCTATCTCGGAGAGCAGGTCCATCACCTGCAGGCCCGTCTCGGTGTCGAGCGCTCCCGTGGGCTCGTCGGCCAGCACGATGGAGGGGTCGTTGACGAGCGCGCGGGCGATGGCCACGCGCTGCATCTGGCCTCCCGAGAGCTGGCTCGGCTTCTTGTCCACGTGCTCCGCCAGGCCCACGCGCTCGAGCGCCGCGCGGGCGCGCTCCCTGCGCTCCGCGGTCGGGGTCCCCGCCAGCGTGAGCGCGAGCTCGACGTTGGAGAGGATGCTCTGGTGGGGGATGAGGTTGTAGCTCTGGAAGACGAAGCCGATGTGGTGGTTGCGGTAGGTGTCCCAATCGGCGTCGCGGTAGTGCTCGGTTGAGACGCCGTTGATGATGATCTCGCCGCTGTCCGCGTGGTCGAGCCCGCCGATCACGTTGAGCAGCGTCGTCTTGCCGGATCCGGAGGGCCCGAGCACGGCCACGAACTCGTTGTCGCGAAACGTCACGGAGACGCCATCGAGCGCATTCTGGACGAAATCACCCGTGGTATAAGACTTGTGTATGTCGCGAACCTCGATCACGACGCCTCCCGGGTTATGCACGTGTTACGCATCTATCAATGGTGTAGGGTACCCCTCCAAGCTGCGCGGTATCATCAACTCTGCTCCCATCACGGCGATTCCAAGTTCACGTGGAGGCAACATGGAGACCATTCGCTTCGCAACCATCGGAACGGGCGTCATCACCGAGCACTTCATCGCGCAGATTCCCAAGGTCGAGGAGGCCGAGCTCGTCGCCTGCCATTCGCGCGACGTCGAGCGCGCACGCGAGTTTGGCGAGCCCTTCGGGGCGACGCTCTTCTTCGACGACGTCGAGGAGCTTGCGGCCTGCGACGAGATTGACGCGGTCTACGTTGCCTCTCCCAACTGCTTCCACCACGACCAGGCCCTGGCCTGCATCCGCGCCGGCAAGCACGTCCTCGTGGAGAAGCCCTTCGCCGGCAACGCCCGCGAGGCGCGCGAGATGCTCGATGCGGCCCGCGAGCAGGGCGTCGTCTGCATGGAGGCCATGCGCTCCATCCACGATCCGGCCTACGCCGTCATCCGCGAGAAGATCGGCGAGCTGGGGACGCTGCGCGAGGCGTCGGTGCGCTTCTCCAAGTTCTCCCCGCGTGCGCGGAACTTCGACAAGGGCGAGGTGCCGCACGTGCTCAACCCGCGCTTCTGCACGGGCTCGACGCTCGACATCGGCTGCTACCCGATTGATTGGACCGTTGCCACCTTCGGCGCGCCGAAGCGCATCCAGGCCATGGGCGTCGTCGTGCCCGTGCCGGGCGTGGCCGAGGACGACCCGTATCGCATGGTGGACCTCGCGGGCAACGCCCACTTCGCCTACGACGGCTTCGTCGCCGAGGTCTCGTGGGGCAAGGTGTACAACAACCACCTCGACACGCAGATCGCGGGCGAGGAGGCCACCCTTCTCGTCGACCGTCAGTCCGAGCCCAAGCGCGTCACGTTGGTGAAGCCGAAGCCGCATGTGGGCAAGGGCTGGGGGACGGGCGAGGGCGAGGCCTCCGACGTCGAGATCCCCCATGTGGACGACAACATCCAGAGCGAGCTCGAGGACTTCGTCGCCGGCATCCGAGGCGAGGAGGCCCCGCACATGAGCGTTGCCGACCAGGCCCAGATCACGCTGGACTCTGCCGAGGCCATGGACGAGATTCGCCGTCAGATGGGGGTTGTCTTCCCCTGTGACTAGCGAGGACGAAGAGACGATTTCCGAGGCGCGGCCGTCTTTGGCTGCGATCGTCCGCCGGGCGCTGCCCCATGCGCTCCCGGTGATGCTGGGCTATCTCTCGATAGGAATTCCCTGCGGAATCATGGAGGCAGAGATTGGGGTGAGCCCGCTCTTCGCCTTCCTCATCTCGCTTGCCTTCTACACCGGGTCGGGCCAGTTCATGATTGCGAACATGGTGCTTGCGGGGCTTCCGGCCTACTCGATCGTGCTCGCCGTCATCCTGGTGAGCACGAGGCAGCTCCTCTACTCGGCCGCATACGCTCCCTACTTCGCCTCCGTGAGGAAGGCCCTCGCGCTCTTCTTCTCGGCTACTGTGACCGACGAGACCTTCGGCGTGAACATGGACCGCTACGCGCAGGATCCCAGCTGGACGGCCGAGGATGCGACGGCGGTCAACTGCCTGAGCCGCCTGTCCTGGGCGAGCGCCAACTGCCTGGGGGCCCTGGTGGGCTCGATGGTGGACATCCCCACCGACATAACCTCCTTCGCGATGACGTCCATCTTCATCTGCCTGCTCGTGAGCCAGGGCGCCTCGCGCCAGAACGTCGTGGTGACGGCGGTCGCGTTTGCCTCGGTTTTGCTCCTAAAGCTGGTGGGGCTCGGGCACATCTCGGTGCTCGTCGGCGCGATTCTGGCCGTGCTCTGCGGCTTTGCCGTGATGAGGGGAGGACAGCATGCGAGCTGAGCTGGCCATCATCTACCTCATCTGCATCAACGCGATCGTACTTTTCAGGGTGCTGCCGATGATGCTGCTCAAGGGGCGGGAGCTCTCGGGCGACGTGCGCGATGCGCTCGGTCTCATCCCGCCTGCGGCCTTTGCCGCGCTCGTCGCAAACGACCTGCTCAAGCCCGATATGTTCGAAGGCGGGCTGTGGCCGGGCGCGCTGCCCTTGGTGGCGGCGCTGGTGGTGACGGTAGTGGCGCGCTACACCAAGTCGCTCATCTGGTCGGCGCTGGCGGGGCTTGCCTGCTACGCGCTTCTGACCTTCATCTAATTACCCCTGCTGGTGAGCCAGGAGAGGATCACGAGCACCTCCCGGCACCACTGGACGAGACCTTCCCGCGAAGGCGTCTTGCAGGCGAGCGGCTGGGCGTCGATCCCCAGGCGCCTTGCGATCGCGCGTGCGCGCCACATGTGGTAGTCGCTCGTCACGATGGCAATTTGGCGCATCTGGCCTGCGCGGGAGAGGAGTTCGAGCGAGCGCGCGAGGTTCTCCTCGGTGTTGACGGCGTCGTCCTCCACGGTGATGGCCTCGGCGGGCACGTCGTGGGCGAGGAGCCACGCCTGCATCACATCAGCCTCCGTCTGCCCTTGGAACGGGATGGGGCCGCCCGTCACCACGATGCGGCGCCCCGGAGCTTCGCGCCAGGCGGCAAGAGCACGCTCCAGCCTGAGCGCGAGCGTGGGGCTGGGAACGCCGCCTCTGGCAGCGCATCCGAGGACGACGAGCGTGGCATCGTCGTCAAGGCGCCTCGAGGCCCTACAGGCGATGGACATGACGACGAAGGTGCAGGCGATCACGAGCGCGGCAAGCCCGCCGAGCGCCAGCGCGGGCCAGGCAAGCACCGCGCCCGGGACCGCGAGCCCGTCTGCCAGCGCCGATGCGGCTGCTGCCCCCGCGCCCACGACGGCCAGGGGCATGAGCCCTATGGAGATCCGCCGCCGCGCGAAGAAGGAGCCGACGTACAGGGCGCTCGCAAGCGCGAGGACGATTGGAGCAATCACGCTGGGTGCGGCATCGAGCGGCCAGGCAAGGGCCACGAGCACGACGCCGACGAGCAGGCAGATTGCGGAGACGGCATGCACGAGGCCACGGAGGCGAAGCTCGCCCTCGTAGATCGTGTGCTTGTCCTCTGCCATGCCGTCCTTCTCCGTCCTCGACTGGCACTGAACGCTCACACATCCGGGGCGCAACGTCAATGGGGAAGAGCGCAACGAGTTGACAAATGAGCGTTACCTCATAGGTTGGGCCTGATATAGACTAGGTGCAAGCACATTCGTGCCCGGATTCGGATTCCCTAGGAGGAAACCATGGCAAATCGCTTCGTGCTCAACAACATCTCCTATCACGGCAAGGGCGCCATCGCCGAGGTGCCCGGCGAGATCCAGCGCCGCGGGTACAAGAAGGCCTTCGTCGCCTCCGATCCCGACCTCGTCAAGTTCGGCGTCACCGCGAAGGTCACCGACCTCCTCGACGAGGCCGGCATCGCCTGGGAGCTCTTCTCCGAGATCAAGCCCAATCCGACGGTCCAGAACGTTAAGGACGGCGTCGCGGCATTCAAGGCCTCCGGTGCCGACTGCATCGTCGCCGTGGGCGGCGGCAGCGCGATGGACACCGCCAAGGGCATCGGCATCATCGCGGCCAATCCCGAGTTCGCGGACGTCCTCTCACTCGAGGGCGTTGCCGACACCAAGAACCACGCTGTCTTCACCATCGCCGTGGCGACCACTGCCGGCACGGCCGCCGAGGTGACGATCAACTACGTGATCACTGATGTCGAGCGCGAGCGCAAGTTCGTGTGCGTCGACGTCAACGACATCCCCGACGTGGCCGTCGTTGATCCGGACATGATGGCCACCATGCCCGCCGGCCTCACCGCGGCAACCGGCATGGATGCGCTCACGCACGCCATCGAGGGCTACACCACCCGCGGTGCCTGGCAGCTCTCCGACATGTTCCATCTCGAGGCCATCCGCACCATCGCCCGCAGCCTGCGCGACAGCTACGCCGAGGCCCAGAGCGGCGAGCCCGGTGCCGGTCGCGAGGGCATGGCGCTCGGACAGTACATCGCCGGCATGGGCTTCTCCAACGTCG
>CACZNT010000198.1 GCA_902782635.1 uncultured Coriobacteriaceae bacterium | reverse complement strand
TGAACTCCTCCACGGCATGCAGGCCGCCGAAGTCGATGCCCAGGTGGTGGCACTCGAGCATCCAGCCCTTGCCCACGTCGCGCGCGGGAATGCGGTTCTCGGAGGGAACCTCGACCAGCTTGGAGCCCTGCTCCTTGGCAGGCGCGCCGGAGCGTGCGCTCTGGGCCTTGTACGTGCCCTCCTTGCGCTTCTCGGCCATCATGCCTCACCCCCTTCCGGGGCAAGCTCGCCCACTTCGTCGTCATCTTCGCCGCCTCGCGCCAGGCGTCCCTTGAGCCTGTCCACCATCTGGCGCAGCTGCTTGTTGTTGGTGACGAGCATCACGCCGATGAGGACGATGGCGTAGAGGAGCATGCGGTAGTCGTTGATGGCGCGCAGGGCCTCGGGCAGCACGGTGAGGACCGTGGCCGAGATCACCGAGCCGCGCATGTTGCCCATCCCGCCCAGAACGACGAAGACAAGCACCAGGATGGAGGTGTTGAAGTCGAACTTCTTGGGCACGATCGAGGAGTAGTTCTGCGCGTAGAGCGCGCCGGCCATACCCGCGAGCACCGCCGACACCACGAAGGCCATCATGCGGTACTTGGTGGTGTTGATGCCCACGCTCTCGGCGGCGATGCGGTTGTCGCGCACGGCCATGATGGCGCGGCCCGAGCGGCTGCGGATGAGGTTGAGCACCACGATGAGCGCGAACATCACCAGCAAGAAGCCGATGATGGGGTTCGAGAGCTTCTCGATGCCCACCGCGCCCTGCGGGCCGTTGATGATCACCTTGCCGCCGTCCATGCCGAGCGCAGCCGTGCTCGTCATGGAGAAGTGCAGGCCGCGATCGTCGACGCCCACGTAGAGGTTGTTGAGGATGTTCTTGATGATCTCGCCGAAGGCGAGGGTGACGATGGCCAGGTAGTCGCCCTGCAGGCGCATGACCGGGATGCCGATGAGGAATCCGGCGATGCCGGCGAAGATGCCGCCCACGAGCATCGAGATGACGAGGCGCAGCATCGGGTCGCCCACCGAGGCGGCGAGCGAGCTGGCCACGGTGACGCCCACGAAGGCGCCCACGCTCATGAAGCCGGCATGCCCCAGCGAGAGCTCGCCGGAGATGCCCACGACGAGGTTGAGCGAGACGGCCATCACGATGTAGGCGCAGATGGGGACGATCTGGCCCTGGAGCGAGCTGGAGAGCGCGCCGTTGGCGGCGAGGAACTGCACCACCAGGAAGGCGACGATGACCAGCGCGTAGGTGATGAAGTCGGCCTTGGTGGCGCGGCTCAGGTTCTTGAAGTACTCGCGCATCGCCATCACCTACACCTTCTCCGAGAGCGGCTTGCCCAGAAGGCCGGAGGGCCTCACGAGCAGCACGATGATGAGCAGGGCGAAGACGATGGCGTCGGAGAACTGCGTAGAGATGTAGGCCTTGGCGAAGATCTCGGCCACGCCCAGCAGGAGGCCGCCCAGCATGGCGCCGGGAATCGAGCCGATGCCTCCCACGACGGCGGCCGTGAAGGCCTTGATGCCGGGCATCGAGCCGGTGGTGGGCATGAGGGTGGGATAGGCCGAGCACAGGAGCACGCCGGCGATGGCGGCGAGGCCCGAGCCGATGGCGAAGGTGAGCGAGATGGTGCGGTTCACGTCGATGCCCATGAGCTGGGCCGCGCCCTTGTCCTCAGAGCAGGCACGCATGGCCTTGCCCATCTTGGTACGCGTGGTGAACAGGGTGAGCCCCACCATGATGGCGATGTTCGCGAGCACCGTCACCACCGAGACCGGCGAGATGATGAGCTGGCCGTCGAAGAGGCGCAGCGGCTCGGCCTGGATGATGGAGGGGTACACCTTGGGGTCGCTCTTCCAGATGAGGAGGGCGAGGTTTTGCAGGAGATAGCTCACGCCGATGGCGGTAATGAGGACGTCGAGCGACGATGCCTCGCGAAGCGGCTTGTAGGCGAGCCGCTCGATGACGATGCCCAAGATCGTGCAGCCCGCGATGGCGACGAGCACCGCCAGCAGCGGATGGAGCCCGAGGTACATCATCGAGATGAAGCTCAGGTAGCCGCCCACCATGATGACGTCACCGTGGGCAAAGTTGAGCATCTTGGCGATGCCGTAGACCATCGTGTAGCCCAGGGCGATGATCGCGTAGACGCTTCCCAAGCTGATTCCGTTGACGAGATTCGAGAGCAGTCCCACCTGAGCCTCCTTCCCTATCCCTAACCCCGCACGCGCCGTGCGGGGGCCATGCAGCCTGAAGGCTTATTTTACAAGGTAGGCGGAGGCACCGCACGCGGTGTCTCCGCCCTTGGCCTTGAGGCTGCTGAAGAGCGAAACTACATGCCCACGTAGGCGCCGTTCTGGATGACCATGCCCTTCGGGTCCTTGGAGACCTCGCCGGTGGCGGCCCAGGTCATGCCCTCGCCGGTGATGCCATCAACCGTGATGGAGGTGATGGCGCTGATGAGCGCCTCGCAGATGTCGGCGGCGCTGGCATCCGGCGTCACGCCGGCCGACTCGATGGCGGCCTTGATGGCGTAGACGCAGTCGTAGGCGTCGGCGGCGAACTGGTTCGGGATGTCACCGTAGGCGGCCTTGTACTTCTCGACGAAGCTCTTGGTGGCCGCATCATCGGCATCGGCGTTGAAGGGCGTGAGCAGCATGACGCCCTCGGCGAGGCTCGCGTCGAAGCCCTCAAGGGTCAGGATGCCGAGCACCGTGCAGAACGCCATGGCGACCAGTACCGACAGCAGCGCCG
>CACZNT010000197.1 GCA_902782635.1 uncultured Coriobacteriaceae bacterium | reverse complement strand
GGACTTGCCCTTGGGGTCGAAGTCGGAGCCGCCCTTGCCGCCGCCCATGGGGAGCGTGGTGAGGCTGTTCTTGAAGATCTGCTCGAAGCCGAGGAACTTGAGGATGCCGAGGTTCACGCTGGGGTGCAGGCGCAGGCCGCCCTTGTAGGGACCGATTGCGGAGTTGTACTCGACGCGGTAGGCGCGGTTCACCTGCACCTTGCCGGAGTCATCGACCCAGGGCACGCGGAAGATGACGACGCGCTCGGGCTCGACGAGACGCTCGAGCAGCGCGGCCTCCTCGAACTCGGGATGGGCGTCGAGGGCCGGCTGAAGGGTGGAGAGCACCTCCTCGGCAGCCTGGATGAACTCCGGCTGGTCGGCATAGCGCTCCTTGAGATCTGCGATAACGCGCTCGGAATACGTGCTCATGTGCATCCCCTCCCCAGAGGTTGGACATTGCGTCTGCTTTGCAGGATAGGACGGTGCGAACGGCATGGGCGGACGACGCAAACCGTGGAAACAAAAACGATACGACGCAAGAGAGCTGCCAAGTCGCCTAGTTCGAACGCCGATGGCCGGCGCGGTGGCGTTAGCCGAATTGGGCCCAGAGGTAGAGCCCGGCGGCGATGATGGCGATGGTGAGGAGGACCTTGATGATGCCCTTGATGATCTTGCTGCCAATCGCGATGCCTATGGCGAGCACGGCTATCGAGGAGAGGCCGGTGAGTCCGGATACCCAGGCGATTGCCTCCTTGGCGGCCTCTATGCCGCCTCCGATCTTGTCCAGCTCCATGCTCGGCTCCTCTCCGATTCGATGCCCGAGTAGCTTAGCGCAAATGTGGCTCGCAGGGCGAGCCGGGCCTTCTGCGAGTCGACACGGCCTAGCTGCTCGTCTATACTTCTGCCCACATGACGGGGCGTGGCGCAGCCTGGTAGCGCGCGTGCTTTGGGAGCACGATGTCGTGGGTTCGAATCCCGCCGCCCCGACCAGACATCACGCGGGCCGCCGTCTCCTCGGCGGCTCTTTCTTCATGCGGGGCGTACGCCGCTGCGGCTGACAACGCTACAAGTCCAGGAAGGTGAGCGCGTCCTTCGGCGTGGCGGCGGCCACGGGGCAATGCGCGATGAGGTCCTGGTCGCTCGTCACGAGCAGGCGCGCATCCGAGCGCAGGGCCGCGGCGACCACGAGATTGTCCTCGTAGTCGTCATGCGACTGACGCATCTTGAGCGCGAGCCAGGTGTCAGATGCGTCCGACCCCACGACTGTAGCCAAATCAGCAATCTGGGCCGTGGCGGCCCACGCAACCTCCTTCGCCAAGCGAGAGGCAGTCTCGGGGCTCAGCTCCCTATCGGAGATGTTCAAGCTCTTGCCGGCCTGCCAGAGCAGGTACCAAAAATCCTTGAGGGAGTGCGCCGCGATCAAGAGCGGGATATCGCACTCGATACAGCCTTTGACCAACGCGACGGCATCCGCATGCGCCGGACGAGGCGAAAGATGATAGTCGAGCCATACGTTCGTATCGAGGATCAACTCATTCATCATTAGCCTCCGCCATGCCAAGCTCCTCAATGACCAGCTGGCTCATAAGCTCATCATCCGAGGGGATCTCGACGAGCTCAGGATGTTTGATGCCTAGCTGGGCCATGAGGTTATCGAAGAGCTCGGGCCCCTTCTCGGCGAGCTCGATCTTGCGGGCTCGTTCTGCCTCAAGCGCATCGTCGGGCGGCTCGATGATGCGCGCGATCTCGCGCAGGGCCTGCTTGTTCCCCCTGTTGCGCGCGGCATATCCCCACACGCCCTGAACCACCTGCGAGGGCGTGAGCCCCAAGGAGGAGAACGCCTCGTCTCCCGCACGACGATCCTCGCTGTTGATACGCACGTTGAGCTGGGTCGTCGCCATGGACGCCTCCTTCATCCTCTGGGTGTCGTGATTATGATAGCACGGTATTTGCTATACAGCTATACGCTTGCCGCAAACACAATCTGGCATTACACGTGCCAATCGACTAGAATCACTATGCATTGCATCAGGCGGATGTCGTCCAATGGTTAGGGCCCCAGCCTTCCAAGCTGGCGATGCGGGTTCGATTCCCGTCATCCGCTCCATTTTTCCTCCAGCCAGCAGGCAGATATTGAGGCCCCATGCCATCGCTCGGCCGCACCCTCATCATCGCAAACCCCGCAGCGCATAGCGGACGCGGCGCCCAGCACGCCGCCTTCGTCGAGCGCTTCTTCGAGAGCTACCGCACGGCAAGCGACGGCTTTGAGCTCCGGCTCACGAGCCATGCAGGCCAGGCCCAGGAGATGGCCCTCGACGCCTCCGGGCTCGACACCGTCATCGCCCTCGGCGGCGATGGGCTCATCCACGAGATCGTCAACGGGCTCATGGCCCTCCCCAATCCCAAGCGCCCCAGGCTGGGCATCATTCCCGTGGGAACGGGCAACGACTACGCGCGCACGCTAGGCGTGGCCAGAAACGATCCCGAGCGGTCCCTGCGCCAGCTTCTCCAGGCAGACGAGCGCCTGGTGGAGGTCGGTCGCGTAAACGACGTCTACTTCATGCAGACGCTCTCCTTCGGCCTCGACGCCGCGATTGCCATCGAGACCAACAGCAAGAAGGCCGATGCGGGAAGGCAGGGCGCGCGCCTCTTCGCCGAGGCGGGAATCCGCACGTTCTCGCACGCCTCCCAGGGCTGGCCCTGCCGCGTGACGCTCGATGGGCGCAGCTTCGACCTCACCGAGATAATCCTCGCGTTCCAGGTGGGACCCACCTACGGCGGAGGGTTTGCGGTGTGCCCCGACGCATCACCCGTCGACGGACTGCTCAGCGTCTGCCACAACACGATGATTCCCAGCGTGCCGCATGCGCTCGCCCTCTTCGGCCTGGCGCGCTTCGGCCGGCACACGTTCTCCCGGGTGCTCGCCTTCGACGAGGTGCGCACGGCCGTCGTCGACTTCGACGAGGCGCCTCCCTGCCAGGCGGACGGCGAGGAACTCCAGGGCAGACACTTCGAGATCGAGGTCGTCCCGTACGCCCTGCGCGTCCTCATGCCCCGCTAGCAAAAACCTGACAAAGGGGACAGTCCCCCTTGTCATGACAAAAGGGACAGTCCCCCTTGTCATGACAAAAGGGACAGGTCTTGGGGCTGCCACATGAGCGGGGTGGCTGCCCCGAAGGACAGCCACCCCCAGCACGGGCTAGCCGCGCTATCTGCCGAAAGGCCTACTTCTTGGTCTCGGCGGGATCGGTCGAGACCTCGTCCATCGACTCGATGATGGCATCTGCCAGGGCCTCGAGCTCGGTGCGCTTGTCCTCCTTGAGCTGGGAGGCCAGCGACAGGCGCTCGTTGAGCAGCGTCATGTTCTTCATCTCGTTCTCGATGTAGTCGGCCATGAGGTCGCCCGACTTGACGGCCCAGGAGCCGTTCTCGACGATCGCGCAGACGCGGTTCTGCATGTTGAGCATGCGGAGCTCATGCAGGAAGGCGTACATGACGGGATAGATCTCGAGGTTGTACGTCACGGACGCGAACACGATGTGGCTGTACTTGAACGCGTCGGCCACGAGGTAGGAGACGTGCGTGGTGGAGACGTCGCACACCTTCACGTTGGTGAAGCCGAGCTTGCAGATCTCGGAAGCGAGGCACTGCGCCGCGTTCTCGGTGTTGCCGTACATCGAGGCGTAGACGATCAGGACGCCCTTCTCCTCCGGCGTGTAGGTCGACCAGTGGTTGTACTTGTCGATCAGGTACATGAGGTCGGTGTGCCAGATGAGGCCGTGCAGCGGGCAGATGATCTTGATCTTGTCGAGCACCGTGGCGGCCTTGCCCAGCAGCAGCTGGATGTGCGGACCGTACTT
>CACZNT010000196.1 GCA_902782635.1 uncultured Coriobacteriaceae bacterium | reverse complement strand
TGTCATATGAGCGCGTGCTCATATGACAGTTAGGTGCCTGTCCCCAAAGTGTCTTATGAGTCAATTGGCTACGTCCCTACCGACTCACTCCGTCCCTACCGACTCACTCAGACTCGGGGGAATCAGAGCATGCCTCGGGCGTCGAACTCGGCGAGCATCGTGCGCAGCATGAGGAAGACGTCGTCGAGGCCCAGGTGGCGCTCGACCTCGTCGGCTGCGAGCGTGCCGCGCCTCCTGGCCCAGTTCTCCAGCGATGCCGGCGCGGACTCGCGCGGCAGCATCTTAACCTCGGGGTCGAGCCGTCGGCAGATGTCGCGCGTGTCGACGAGCGAGATGCGCCCCGCCTTGCGCGCCTCGGCATAGCCGTTGAGGTGCAGCATGAGCCAGGAATCCTCGAATGCGGCGTTGTGGGCGACGAGCGGCAGCGTGGTGAACATCGAGAGCAGCGCCTCCTGCGCGCGCTCATCCTTCCTGAAGAGCGGCTTTCCGGCGATGTCGGGCCAGGTGATGTGATGGATGCGCTCGAGCGGCACCCCGCGGCTCTCGTAGACGTCCGGAAGCGTGTAGTAGGCCGCGTGCCCGTCGTGGGGCGCAGCGCCCGCGCCCAGCTCCATGAAGGCGAAGCCGATGTTGATGATGTAGCCGCGCTCGGGGTCGACGCCCGTGGTCTCGATGTCGAAGCCCACGACGGGGCCCGATACGGGCGCCTCGGCGTAGGCCACGGCTAGGTCGCGGCAGTCGGGCCCAGCGGAGCGGGCCACCTCCTCCTCGGAGCGACCCTGCAGGCGCGCGATGCCGCGGACGAGGTCGGCATCCGACAGGCGCCTCGATATGAAGCTCCCCTCGTTGTTGCGCAGCTCGTCGCCCTCGTAGAGGTCGCAGAGCTCGCGGTTGCGGTCGGCGAGGTTTCTCACGACGTCGAAGGAGAAGCTCTCCTGGCCCGCCGGCGCGCTCCGCCAAGCATCCGCCAGCAGGAGTATGGCCTCCTCGTTCTTGCGGCGCTCCATGTCAAGCGTGACTGCGTCGGTGAGGAAGGCGGGGAACACGGGCGTGTTTGCGTGCGTGAGTGCCTCTGCGAGATTCAAGGTCCCTCCCATGGGTGCGGTGCGTGGTATGCGTCGTCCATGCTATCGTAGCCTCACCGGCAAATCGACGGGATGGGGAGGTTTTTAGATGGCGTACGCGGGCGTCGTGCTCGACATACCAACACGCGCCCTCGACCAGGCCTTCCACTACCTCGTGCCTGACGAGATCGAGCCGGACGTGCACATCGGCTCCACGGTTCTGGTGAGCTTCTCGAGACGCCTGGCCGTGGGGTATGTGACGTCGCTCTCGCGCGAGATTCCCGAGGGCCTCGACCCATCCAAGCTCAAGCCCATCGAGCGCGTTCTGGCAGATCCTGCCTTCGACGAGCAGGCAGCGCAGCTTGCCGAGTGGATCGCCCGCGAGTACGCGGCCCCGCTCAGCGAGTCGATCCGTCTCTTCCTGCCGCCGGGCCAGTCGGTGCGCGTGCGCAAGGCAACCGAGGACGGCCCGTGGGAGCTCGAGGAGTCCTCGGCAGGACCCGTCGACGACCGCTGGGCATCCCTCACCGAGGAGGGCCGCTCCTTCGAGCCCAAGCGAAACTCGAGCCGGCAACGCGCGCTCGTCTCGGCCCTCTCGTCCGGGCCCGTGCGCATGGCGGAGCTCTCGGCGATGATCCCGGGCGCCGCATCGGTGGTGTCCGCGCTGGAGAAGCGCGGTGTGGTGGAGATCGTCCGCCGCCGTAGGATCCGCGGGTCCGAGCAGACGACGCTCTCGAGCGCCACGGCTGCCCGCCCCGAGGCGCTCACGCAGGGGCAGGGCAACGCGCTTGCCGCCATCGGCCAGGCAGGTCCCGGCGAGGTCGTCCTCGTGGACGGCGTGACCGGATCGGGCAAGACGGAGGTCTACCTGGCCGCCATCGAGCGCGTCCTGGAGCAGGGGAGGAGCGCGCTCGTGCTCGTCCCCGAGATCTCGCTCACGGCGCAAACGGTGGGACGCTTCCGCTCGCGCTTCGGCGAGCGCGTCGCCGTCCTGCACTCGCGCCTGTCGGTGGGCGAACGCTTCGACCAGTGGGACATGGCCCGCACGGGCGATGCGAGCGTGGTGGTGGGCGCACGCTCGGCGCTGTTCGCGCCGCTGTCGAACCTCGGCATCATCATCATCGACGAGGAGCACGAGGGCTCCTACAAGCAAGACCAATCGCCGCGCTATCATGCGCGCGACGTGGCCGCCAAGCTGGCGAGCCTGCGCGGATGCCCCCTCGTCCTGGGCAGCGCCACGCCCTCGCTCGAGAGCCTCGTCCGCTGCAGGGAGGGGTCGCATCGCGGGGTTGCTTGGCACCGCGTGGAGATGCCCGAGCGCCCGGGCAACGCCGTGCTGCCGCACGTGCAGGTGGTGGACATGACGAGGCAGTTTGCCCTCGGCAACCGCTCGATCTTCTCCAAGCCGCTGGTCGAGGGCATCGAGCGGGTGCTCGAGCGTCGCGAGAAGGCCGTCCTCATGCTCAACCGGCGCGGCTTCGCGAGCTTTCTGATGTGCCGCGAGTGCGGTTGCGTCCCCGAGTGCCCCCATTGCTCCACGGCGCTCACCTACCACGAGCGCACCCATTCGCTCGCCTGCCATACCTGCGGGTCGTCATGGCCGGTGCGGGCCTATCCCGACCCCACCACCTGCTGCCCCAATTGCGGGAGCCGCTTCCTCGCGCAGTTCGGCGTGGGGACGCAGCGTGTGGAGGACGAGCTCGCCATGCTGGTGGGAGACCGGGCGACCATCGTTCGCATGGATGCCGACACCACGCGCGGCAAGGGTGCCCACCAGCGCCTTCTCGAGGAGTTCGACGCTGCCGAGTGCGCCATCCTCGTCGGCACGCAGATGATAGCCAAGGGGCTCGACTTCCCCGAGGTCACGCTCGTGGGCGTGGTCAACGCCGACACCACCCTCAAGCTGCCCGACTTCCGCGCCGCCGAGCGCACGCACGACCTGCTCGAGCAGGTGGCGGGTCGCGCGGGCAGGGGAGAGGTGCCTGGCGAGGTGATCGTGCAGACCTACTGGGCGAGCCATCCCGCCATCCGCTCGGTCGAGGCGCACGAGCGCTCGCTCTTCCTCGAGGCGGAGGTGTCGGATCGGCGCGAGGCGTACTATCCGCCGTTCTCGCGGCTCGGCAACATCATCTGCTGGGGCAGGTCGCTCGGGGAGGTGACGCGCGTGCTCGACGAGGTGGCTCGGCTCGTGAGGGAGCGCGTCGGCGAGCAGGAGGGCTGGCGCGTGCTGGGGCCTGCCGACTGCCTCAAGGCGCGGGTGAAGGACCAGTACCGTCGTCATCTGCTGGTGAAGGCGCCGCCTGCGGCCGACCTGGGGTCGTTGCTGGGTGCATGCGCGCGCGAGGTGGACAAGCCGCGCGGGGTGAGCCTGGCCGTGGACATCGACCCCCACGACATGATGTAGGGATGCGGGATTCCGAAGCCCCCTCCTGAAGTGCGCGTTGTCCTTGCAAGCTAACGCGCACCTGCGCGCCCTGATCCCCGGTCAGGGGCCCGCCGTCGCCGAAAGCGCCCCGCAAGTGCGCGTTAGCCTCCCGCGCCCGCCCCGCACCCCGCCTGCCAACGCGCACCTGCGCATCCGGATCCCCGGTCAGGGGCCCGCCGTCGCCAAAAGCACCCCGCAAGTGCGCGTTAGCCTCCCGCGCCCGCCCCGCGCCCCGCCTGCCAACGCGCACCAGCGACTCCGTTGCCGCGCAACGGGTATATCATCGAGGTGCAAACGATGAGGAGGAATCACATGAACGCTGCCGACGACATCGTCCTCTCGCCCGATCCGCGCCTGAGGGAGAAGTGCAGGCCTATAGAGGCCATCGATGACGAGATCCGTGAGCTTGCCGCCCGCATGCTCGACGACATGTACGCTGCCGAAGGCGTGGGTCTGGCGGCGCCGCAGGTCGGCGTTCTCAAGCGCATCGTCGTCATCGACGTTGACTACCCGTCGGCCGACCCCAACCCCTACGTGCTCATCAACCCGGAGATCGTCGAGGCATCCGAGGAGACGGTTCCCTTCGACGAGGGCTGCCTGTCGTTCCCCGGCATCTCGGTGAGCATCGAGCGGCCGCGCCATGTCGTGGTCCAGGCCGAGAACCTCGAGGGCGACCTCATGCAGTACGAGGCCGCCGACAATCTGCTGGCCGTGTGCCTCCAGCACGAGATCGACCACCTCAACGGTATCACGATGGTCGACCACCTCTCGCCGGTCGAGCGCATCCGCGTGCTCGGCGAGTACGAGCGTGCGCTCGCCGCGGGCGCCAAGCCCGGCGAGACCGACTTCGCATCCTAGCCGTCCGTTTTGAGGAGCTCTCATGCGCATCGTCTTCATGGGAACGCCCGACTTCGCCGTGCCGGCGCTCGAGCTGCTCGCGAAGCGTCACGACCTGCGGCTCGTCATCACGCGCCCCGATGCCGTGCGCTCGCGTGGGAAGGCGCTGGAGCCTTCGCCGGTAAAGGCCGCTGCCACGGAGCTCGGCATTCCCGTCCTCGAGGCGGCGCGCCTGGACGATGCGGCGAAGCAGGCCATCTCCGAGTCGGAGCCCGATTGCATCGTGGTGGCAGCCTACGGCTGCATCATCCCTGACGACGTCATTGCGATGCCGCGCCTCGAGTGCGTCAACATCCACGCGTCGCTGCTGCCGAGGTGGCGTGGCGCCGCGCCCGTGCAGCGCGCGCTGCTCGCGGGCGACGAGCGAGTGGGCGTGTCCATCATGCGCATCGTCCACGACCTCGACGCGGGCGCCTACTGCAGGCAGGCCTCCATCGAGGTTGGCGACAAGGGAGCCGAGCAGCTCCTGGGCGAGCTGTCGCAGCTGGGCAGAGAGGAGCTCCTGGCCGCGCTGGACGAGATCGAGCGCGGCGAGGCCACCTGGGTCGACCAGGACGAGGGCCTGGTGACGCTCGCGCCCAAGATCGACAAGCGGGAGCTCAAGCTCGACCCATCCGAGGACGCCGTCGCCAACATCCGCCGCGTGCGTGCCTCCACCGATGCCGCACCTGCTCGCTGCCAGGTAGCCGGCCGAGGCGTGCGCGTGCTGCAGGCCCATGCGGCCTCGGGTGATGCGCCCGCCGCGGGCGACGTCCTCGTCGAGGGAGGCCGCGTGCTCCTGGGTTGCGCGAATGGCGCCCTCGAGCTCGACGTGGTGAAGCCCGATGGGAAGCGCGAAATGGAGGCCTCGGCCTGGGCTGCGGGCCTCAGAGGCGAAGGCCTCAGCTGGGGCATGGCCTGATGCCCGGCGCGAGCCCCGCACGAACGGCGGCGCTTGCCTGCGTTTCCGAGCGCAGGCGTCGCGATGCGAGGATGCGCGAGCTCCTGAGGTCGAGCCGCGCCCTGGGCGAGCTCTCCTCCGAGGACAAGGCGCTCGCATCCCGGCTTGCCCTCGGCACGACCTCTGCCGAGTCAGTGCTCGACGAGGCGATTGACCGTTTTGCGAGCAAGCCCTCACGACTCGAGCCGCGCGTGCGCGATGCCCTGCGCGTGTCGGCCTTCGAGATCTTGTACCTGGGAACGCCAGGAGCCGTGGCCGTGAGCCAGGGCGTGGAGCTGGTGCGTAGCGTCGCCCCGCGGGCTGCGGGCATGGCAAATGCCGTCCTCAGGCGTCTTGCTGACGAGATGGCGCCCGAGGTGGCGCGGGCGCGTGCGGCATGTGCCGAATGCGCTAGCAGGAAGGCATCGCCCTCCGCCCGCGACCTGTCCCTGGCTGGCGGCTTTCCGGAGAAACTTGCGGAGCTGCTGCTCTCCTCGTGCGGAGAGGGCCCTGCGGCAGAGCTTGCGCTAGCGCAACTCGATCCGGGCCCCGTGTGGGTCGCGACGCTGCCCTTCGCATGCGATGCGCTTGATGTGCCCAAAGCGCTCGAGGAGCAGGGGCTCATGCCCAGACCTGAGCGCCTGGAGGGGAGCTATGGGATCGGCGCGCCGTCCGCGCTCTCGTCGTCTTCGCTCGTGGGCGAGGCGAAGCTTGCCATCGCCGACCTTGCCGCCCAGCTTGTCGCGCTCGTCGCCGCGCCCCGCCCGGGGGAGCGCCTGCTCGAGATCGGCCAGGGGCGGGCCACCAAGACGCTTTTGATGGAGGCTGCGTCGTGGCGGATGGGCGGTCTCTGCGAGGTTGTCGCCATCGACAACGTCGCCTCGAAGGCCAAGCTCGCCCGCGCCCGATTGGCAGAGGCGGGGCTGTCAGATTGGACGTCCAGTCATGTGTGGGATGCGGCGGCGCTCGACGCGCCCGAGTCGCCCCTGGGCCCCACCGATGCATTCGACGTCGTTTTCGTCGACGCGCCCTGCTCTGGCACGGGCACCATGCGCCGTCATCCCGAGATTCCCGCCCGCCTGGGCGACGATCCGTCAGCGCAGGTAGCCGAGCTGGCCGCACTGCAGCTTCGCATGCTGGCCCAGGCGTCGGCGCATGTGGGGGAGGGCGAGGCCCTCGTGTATTCGACCTGCTCGGTGCTGCGCGAGGAGTGCGAGGAGATAGTCGAGCGCTTCCTCGCGAGCGAGACGGGGTCGTCCTTTGAGGTCGAGCCGGTTGACGTTGCGCCTGCAGCGTCGCTAGCCAGCTCGCTCATTTCCGAGAGCATGACGGGCGAGGGCTTCCTTCGCACCTGGCCATCTTCTGCCAGCTGGGACGGCCACTTCTGCGCCCGCCTCCGCAAAAGGTGAGATAGGCGGGCAAAAGCTCACCTAGGGATGTCTATAGGCAAAGAGGCAGATCCTACTCCGCAGTTAGGCGGACTTAGGCAGACTGCTTGTGGGGGCAGTTCTCGCAGGAGGAGGTTGCCGGCGTGGCGCTGGAGCCGCCGCGGTCGGTGTTGTAGAAGCCGGAGCCGTGGAAGCTGATCGCGCTGGCGCCGAAGATGTGCTCCGCAGACTTCCCGCACTCGGGACAAGACACCTCGGGGTGCTCGCCCATGGGGTGCTCGACCTCGAAGGTGTGACCGCAGGATGTGCAGCGATAGTCGTACAGGGCCATGGGTACCTCCACATGCGTTTGGCTTGACCTAGGTACTGTACCCGAAAGGCGGCGCGCAAACCGCGGGATGCGCGCGTCCTCACAAGGGCTACCATTGTGGATAGCCTGGAAGGGGGACGTTTGGTGGATGCGAGCTTGGAACAGGGAAAGCGGGGGACGGCGCTCGTCGTGGGCGGCGCTCCCCATGCCTGCTCGCCCGAGCTCCTTGCTCGCCTGGCTCGCGAGGCCGACGTCGTGGCGGCCGTCGACCGCGGGCTTGACGCCTGCCATGCAGCCGGCCTCCTTCCAAACATCCTCATAGGCGATGCCGATTCCGCG
>CACZNT010000195.1 GCA_902782635.1 uncultured Coriobacteriaceae bacterium | reverse complement strand
GATCGCCGCGCTCTCGCCCAAGCTCTCCAAGGTGAACTGCGGGCGCTGCTCCAACAACTGCCTGCTCACCGTCTCCGACTTCGGCCAGGGGCGCAAGTTCATCACCGGCAACCGCTGCGAGAAGGGCGCCGGCCACAAGCGCTCGCGCTCCCAGGCGCCCAACCTCTTCGCCTACAAGAACAAGCTGCTCTTCGACCGTCCGGGTCTCACGCCCGAGAACGCGCCGCGCGGCACGGTGGGCATCCCGCGCGCGCTCAACATCTACGAGAACTACCCCTTCTGGCACACCTTCTTCACCGAGCTCGGCTTCGCCGTGGTGCTCTCCGACCAGTCGAGCAAGGCGGTCTACGAGGCCGGCATCGAGTCGATGCCGTCGGAATCGGTGTGCTATCCGGCCAAGCTCAGCCACGGCCACATCATGAACCTGCTGGAGAAGGATCCCGACTTCATCTGGATGCCCTGCATCCGCTGGGAGCGCACCGAGGACGAGTCGGCCGGCAACCACTACAACTGCCCCATCGTGATGAGCTACCCGCAGGCCCTCGGCCTCAACGTCGACGAGCTCACGCGCCCGGAGGTGCAGTTCCTGAACCCGTTCATCCCCTACGATGACAAGCGCGAGCTCAAGCGCCGCCTCTTCGAGACCGTCTCGCAGCAGCGCGAGGCCGACGCCGCCGCCGGCAAGGGGCGCTTCCGCGGCGAGCACATTACGCGCACCGAGGTCAATAACGCCGTGAACAAGGCCTGGGAGGCCGACCGCGCGTTCAAGCAGGAGATGCACCGCGCAGGCGACGAGGCCCTGCGCTGGATCGAGGAGAACGACGCGCACGGCATCGTGCTGGCGGGCCGTCCCTACCACAACGACCCCGAGATCAACCACGCCATCCCCGAGCTGGTGAACTCCTTCGGCTTCGCCGTGCTCACCGAGGACTCCGTCTCGCACAAGATGCGTCCCGAGCGCCCCATCCGCGTGGTCGACCAGTGGATGTACCACTCGCGCCTGTACCGCGCGGCGCGCTTCGTGGCGCAGCGCAACGACCTCGACCTCATCCAGCTCAACAGCTTCGGCTGCGGCCTGGACGCGCTCACCTGCGACCAGGTGCAGGAGATCCTCGAGAGCGCCGGGAAGATCTACACCGTCCTCAAGATCGACGAGGTGTCCAACCTCGGCGCCGCGCGCATCCGCATCCGCTCGCTCATGGCGGCGCTCTCCGAGCAGCGCGCCGAGCTGGAGCGCGCCGTCGAGGAGGGGAGGGCGCACGAGGAGGTGCCGCAGGAGACCTACCTGGCGGATGGCTCGCTCGAGCAGGCGCGCACCACCGACACCTCGCGCCGCGTGCCGGTGTACCGTCGCGCCGCGAGCGCCGCGTTCGAGAAGATCCGCTACACCAAGGAGATGCAGGAGAAGGGCTACACCATCCTGGTGCCGCAGATGGCGCCGATCCACTTCGACCTGGTGAGCGAGCTGCTCAAGTCGTACGGCTACAACGTGGTGCTGCTGCCGTCGGTGGACCACGGCGCGGTGGAGGCCGGCCTCAAGTACGTCAACAACGACATCTGCTACCCGTCGATTCTCGTGACCGGCCAGATCATGGAGGCCATCGAGAGCGGCGAGTACGACCTCAGCCAGACGGCCGTCCTCATCTCGCAGACCGGCGGCGGCTGCCGCGCGACGAACTACATCGCGCTCATCCGCAAGGCGCTCAAGGACGCCGGCCACCCGGATGTCCCGGTGATCTCGCTTTCGGTGGCGCGGACGCTCGACGAGAAGAACCCCGGCTTCAACATCCTGAAGCCCGGCCTGGTGGTGCGCGCCGTCTACGCGCTCCTCTACGGCGACCTCATCATGCAGCTGCTGTACCGCTGCCGTCCCTATGAGGCGGAGCCTGGCTCGGCTGACGCGCTCTACGACTCGCTCATGGCCGACGCCACCGCGCGCATCGCGCACATCGGGCGCCGCGAGTTCTACCAGCTCTGCCAGAAGGCCGTGGATGCGTACCAGGCGCTGCCGCTGGTGAACGACCGCTCGAAGCCGCGCGTGGGCGTGGTGGGCGAGATCCTCGTCAAGTTCCACCCCACCGCAAACAACGAGCTCGTCAAGGTGATCGAGGCCGAGGGCTGCGAGGCCAGCGTGCCGGGGCTCCTGGACTTCTTCCTCTTCGGCATGTCCAACCAGCTCAACATGAAGGAGGAGCTGGGCACCAAGCTCACCAACCGCGCCACGCACCTGGCCGGCATCAAGCTGGTGGAGGCCATGCGCAAGCCCATCGACAAGATGCTCGCCGCCACCGACCGCTTCGCGCCCTATGAGTCGATCCGCGAGCTGGGCGACAAGGCAGCCGAGGTGCTGTCGCTGTGCAACACGATGGGCGAGGGCTGGCTGCTCACGGCCGAGATGATCGACCTCATCGAGACCGGCACGCCCAACATCGTCTGCGCACAGCCCTTCGCCTGCCTGCCCAACCACGTGGTGGGCAAGTCGGTGATCAAGAGGCTGCGCCAGATGCACCCCGAGAGCAACATCGTCGCGGTGGACTACGATCCGGGCGCCTCCGAGGTGAACCAGCTCAACCGCATCAAGCTCATGATCAGCGTCGCGAAGGAGAACTTCCGCGCCGCGCGCGAGGCGGGCCAGGCCGACGCGCAGTTCCGCCTGGAGAACCCGGAGGATCCCACCAACGCCTACGTGAGCCCCTACGTGGACGAGACGCGCCGCACGCAGCTCGCCGACCGCGAGGTGAACGGCTCGCCCGACGGCGACTTCACCTTTGGCTCGGCGCACGGCTGCTCGACGGGCGCCGGCTCGGGGATCGAGCTCACGCCCGAGCAGCTCGCGCGCATCGAGCGCGCCAAGCAGGAGGCGGGCGTGGTGTAGCCTGCCGCCGGTTGCGCGACATGGGTTGCAGCGCTTTGGCGCCCATGCGACGTTCGGAATTCCCCAAACGTCGCATGGGCGTCATTCTCATGGCAAGGGCTGCGGAAGGGCCGTCCGGAGGCCGCAAAGTGCGCAAGTCTGGGATGGATGGACGACCTCAGCGGGAGCGGCAGCCACCCCGTGCAAATCGTCTCCACCATCGCATGGGCGAGCAGCTCTCGCCCGAGGGTGATATCGGCTAAACTTGTTGGGTCACACTGGCGCCCGAGCGCATCCCATGAGGTCGTAGACCATGCATTGCACGCACTGCGGACAGGAGATCCCCAACGGCTCGCGCATCTGCCCGAACTGCGGGGAGTTCATCGAGACGTACGTGCCTCCCCACAAGGAGGGCGTTCCCGCATGGCGCATCGGCCTCCTGGCGCTCATGTGCGCCGCGGCCTCGGCCTTCCTGCTTGCGGCATCTGCGGTGCACGTAGGCTTGGTCGAGATCCCCATTCCGGACATCTTCCGCGACGACTCGCAGGTGGAAGAGCCCGAGGACGTCCAATGGGCGGTCGAGGCCAAGAACATGGTGGATACCTATTCCTGGGAGGACCTGGCGGCGATCTCCGCCGAGCTGCGCGAGGCTCCCACCACGGCCGACATGGTGATGGTGGCGCGCCACTACAACATCCTCGACGAGAACGGCCGGCTCAACGGAAACCAGACCAAGCGCTTCGAGCTCATCGACGGCACCGAGCTCACGGCGCAGATCATCGGGATAGGCCACGACGAGCGCGCCGACGGCAATGGCCGCGCTGGCATCTCCTTCCTCATCAAGGAGTGCGTCACCGTGCGCGACATGAACGCCAACGGCAACATCGAGGGCGGCTGGCGTCAGTCCGACCTGCGCAAGGCCCTCGAGGAGACCTATCTTCCCATGCTGCCGTCCGATCTGGCGGGCGTCATCTGCGCGGTGAACAAGCGCACCAACAACGTCGGCACGGCCTCCGAGGATTCCGTCGACGTCGTCACCAAGACCTCCGAGAAGCTCTGGGTGCCCTCGACCGTCGAGGTCATCGGGCGCGTGAACGCCGCCGACCTCTACACCCAGCACGCCTGGGCGGCGCCCATCTACAATGCCGAGGGCACGCGCTACCAGCTCTTCGAGGACATCATGACGATGCCCAACTCCGAGAACACCATCCTCATCCGCCGCGTGGGGTCGGCGCCCACCGCCTGGTGGCTGCGCTCGCCCAGGCCGGGCAGCCAGCACACCTTCTGCACGGTTGACGCCACGGGCAACGCGCCCTCAGGCGACGGCACCGCATACGCATACGGCCTCGTCTTCGGCTTCTGCATCTAGCCGGGGCGGCTGCACATCAGAGACAGCCTGCGGTCGCAGGCATATCAGAGGAGGCAAGCATGAGCGACGTGCTCGAGAGGTTCATGAGGTACGTGCAGGTTGACTCGCAATCCGATCCCGAGAACGAGGAACGCACGCCGTCGACGGACAGGCAGCACGACATGGCGCGCCTGCTGGCAGACGAGCTCCGCGCGCTGGGCTGCGAGGATGCCGCGGCAGACGAGCACGCCTACGTGACGGCGCACCTGCCGGCATCGCCGGGATGCGAGGGCCTGCCGGCTCTGGGCCTCTGCGCCCACATCGACTCCTCGCCCGACGCCCCCGGAGCGGGAGTGAAGCCGCATGTGGTGCGCTACGAGGGTGGCGCGCTCGTGGCGGGCGTGGTGGACGGCGTCTCGATCGAAACCTCGCCTTCGCAGGTGGCGGAGCTCGAGCGCTTCAAGGGCCAGGACATCGTGTGCTCGGACGGCACGACGCTGCTCTCGGCCGACGACAAGGCCGGCGTGGCCGAGATCATGAGCCTGGTTGCCCGCCTCGTCGAGAATCCCGCGCTGCCGCATCCGCGTCTGGCCATCGCCTTCGTGCCCGACGAGGAGATCGGGCATGGCGCGAGCCTGCTCGACATCGAGGCGTTCGGCGCCGAATGGGCCTACACGGTGGACGGCGGCGACATCGGCGAGCTCAGCTACGAGTGCTTCTCCGCGGCGCAGGCCACGGTGCGCGCACACGGCGTGATGGTGCATCCCGGAAGCGCGAAGGACGTGATGGTGAACGCCATCACCGTGCTGCGCGAGTTCGATTCGATGCTGCCCGCGCACGAGCGTCCGGAGCACACCGAGGGGCGCGACGGCTTCAACCATCTGATGAGCATCTCGGGCGATGCCTCCGATGCGCAGATGACCTACATCCTGCGCGACTTCGACGCCGCGAAGTTCGCGGCCCGCGAGCAGAGCTTCGTGAGCATCGCGGCGCTGCTCAACGAGCGCCATGGCGAGGGGACCGTCGAGGTCGAGCTGCGCGAGCAGTACCGCAACATGGCGGAGAAGCTCGAGGGCAGCACCTTCCTCGTCGACAATGCGCTCGAGGCGTTCCGCGCGTGCGAGGTGGAGCCCTTCATCGAGCCCATCCGCGGCGGCACGGACGGCGCCCAGCTCACCTTCCGCGGGCTGCCCTGCCCCAACCTCTCGACGGGCGGGTTCAACTTCCACTCGGTGCGCGAGTTCATCCCGGTGTCGAGCCTGGAGACGATGGTCGACGTCCTGGAGCAGCTCGTCGCCCGCTTTGCCAAGGAGCAGTAAACCTGTCCCCTTTGTCATGACAAAGGGGACAGTCCCTCTTGTCATATGTTTAGGCGCAGTTGAGGAAGCTGAAGGCGCCCATCTCCCAGGCACGTGCACGCGAGCAGGGGAGCGTTGAGCTCACGCGCAGGTCGCGGCTCTGCGGGAACCAGCGCGTGGTGAGCGTCACCTCGCCGCCGTTCACGAAGAACTCGACGCACGAGGTGTCCACCAGCACGCGCAGGCTCTCGATGCGCCCGGCGGAGAGGACGTCGAGCGGCAGGCGGCGCACCGTCCGGTAGGCCCCGGCGAGGCTCGTGAACGAGAGCTCGCAGAGGTTGCCGTGGACGAGCAGCTCGAGATCGTCGTTGAGCATGAGCCGACCGTCGCCCGAGATCCCCTCGAGCTCGATGTCGCAGGTCCCGCGCTCGAAGCGGGCGCCTACGGCTCCCTCGAGATTGAACATGTCGTAGGACGACGACCCGATCGTGCCCGTCGCGCCCACGGCCGCCTCGGCCCCGAACGCGACCTCCTCGCCGCGCAGGCCGTCAATCTCGGCCACGGGCCACTGGCACACGCGCCCGGCGTCGTTGAGCGAGAGCTCGCGCGGCACCGTCAGCGTGTGCGACCACTCGCGCGTGGGGACGTCGTACTGCTGGTCGATGTCGGGCAGCCCCACCCAGCCGACGAGCAGCTGACGGCCGGCCTCGTCGGCGAAGACCTGCGGCGCGTAGAAGTCGAAGCCGTAGTCGAGCTCCACGAACGTGTCCTCGTCGATGCAGCCGTGCGGACGCTCGGCGTCGGCGAGGCCCGCATCGCCGGACATGAGCTCCACCACGCTGCCCTCGATGGGGAAGTAGCCGGAGTTGTAGATGTTCTGGAAGCGGAAGGGCTGCTTGGGGATGCCTTGCGGACACACGAAGAGGAACTCGCGCCCCGCCAGCTCGACCACGTTGGGGCACTCCCACATGTAGCCGAACGGCTTGCCGGACGCGCTCGTCGCTGAGCCCTCCATCTCCCAGGAGAGGCCGTCGTCGGAGCGGAAGAGCAAGAGCGCGCCGTGGTCGTCCATCGTCCGCGCACCCAGCAGCATGTGCCACGCGTCGCCCTGCCACCACACCTTGGGGTCGCGCACGTGGTTCGAGCAGTAGGCGGGGTGCTCCGCGTCCGAGAGCACGCGCAGCTTCTCGCCGAACGTGCGGCCGTCGGCGCTGCGCGTGAGCATCTCGTTGGCATGGCGGCCCGAGTAGTCGTAGTCGTGGTCGCCGGGGTCGAGGACGTTGCCCGTGTAGTAGCACCACATCTCGCCGTCGCGTACCACCGCCGAGCCCGAATACGAGCCGTTGCGGTCGAACTCCATGCTGGGGGCGATCGCCGAGCCGTGGAAGGTCCAGGTGACGAGGTCGGGGCTCGACCAATGGCCCCAGCCATGGAAGTTGTGCGGCCAGCGCGGCGAGTACTGGTGGAACACGTGGTAGGTGCCGTCCATCTGGCAGAGGCCATTGGGGTCGGAGAGCCAGCCGATGGGCGTCTGCAGGTGGAAGTCGAGCCGCCAGTTGTCCTTGCGGTCGAGGGCGATCTTCATTGCCATGATGAGCTCCTGAGGTTGGCGGAGGGAACGAGCCGGGCGGCCGCGCGAGGCGACCGCCCGGAGTCGTCGCCAGATGCGAGGGTCGCGCTACTCCAGCGTGATCACCAGGTTGCCGGCGTTGACGGTCTCGCCCACGTGCTTGGCGACGAGGCTCGCGTACGCATCGGTGTTGGTGATGATCACCGGGGTGATGGTCTGGCAGTTCTCGGCCGCGCGGATCTGGTCGAGGTCGACGTTCATGAGGACCTGGCCGCGCTTGACCTTGTCGCCGGCCTTCACCTTGGCGTCGAAGGGTGCGCCCTTGAGCTCGACGGTGTTGATGCCGCAGTGGATGAGCACCTCGACGCCGTCGTCGGACATGAGGCCGATGGCGTGCTTGGTGTCGAAGAGCATGGTGACGGTGCCGTCGACGGGGGAGACGATCTTGCCCTCGGTGGGGTCGATGGCGACGCCGCCGCCCATGGCGCAGGAGGCGAAGACGGGGTCGTCGACCTCCTCCATGGCGATGCAGCTGCCGGTCATGGGCGCGTACACCTTGTGGGCGTCAGCCTTGGCGGCGGGGGCGTCCGCGTCCTCGTCGGTGGCGGCAGCGGCTGCGGCGGCACCGGGGGCTGCGGCGGCGCCGGCCTCGATGGCGCGGTCGGCGGCGGGGGCAGCGGCCTTGGCGGCCTCGACGTCCTCATCCTTGTAGAGCACGAAGGCGATGCCGAAGGCAACCGCGAAGGCCACGGCGAACACGATGGAGTAGGTCACGGGGTTGGCCGTGATCAGGTAGCCGAAGATGCCCGTGATGCCGTAGGCGGTGGAGTACAGGCCGAGGAACGACGACACCGCGCCGCCGGCCG
Source organism: uncultured Coriobacteriaceae bacterium (assembly GCA_902782635.1). Taxonomy (GTDB): domain Bacteria; phylum Actinomycetota; class Coriobacteriia; order Coriobacteriales; family Atopobiaceae; genus CACZNT01. Next base: position 5,244 of record CACZNT010000195.1, on the reverse strand, counting down.
CAGCGCCGCAGATGGCGGCGATGAAGGGCTTGAGGGAGGGCAGGTTGACGCCGTAGATGGCCGGCTCGGTGATGCCCAGCAGCGAGGAGAGGCCGGAGGGAAGCGCGAGGCCCTTCTTCTTCTCGGAGCGGGTCTTGAGGAAGACGGCGAGGCAGGCGGCGCCCTGCGCGATGTTGGCGGCGGAGATGATCGGGTTGAAGCCGTCGGCGCCCTGCGCAACCAGGCCGGCCTCCAGCGCGTTGAACATGTGGTGCACGCCGAGGACGACGGTGAGCGGGTAGATGGCTCCCGCGAGTGCGCCGCCCAGGCCGAACGGGATGCCCAGGAGGAACTTGAAGAAGTTCATCACGTACTCCTCGAGGAGCGAGAAGATCGGGCCGATGACGATCATGGTGGCCAGGCCGGTGACGAGCACGGTGACGAGCGGCGTGACGAAGAGGTCGAGCATGTCGGGCACGTGCTTGTGCAGCCACTTCTCGATCTGGCACATCAGGAACACGGCGACCACGACGGGGATGACGTGGCCCTGGTAGCCCTGGAGCGTGACGTTGAGCAGGTCGACGCCGGGCAGGAGCGCCACTTGGGGCACGTAGCCTGCGGCCATGATGGCGTCGGCGGATGCCTCGGCAGCGGAGACGCCGAGCGCCTGGGCTGCGGCGTCGGAGCCCACGACGAGGTGGCCGAGGGCGCCGGGGATGGACCAGGCGTTCATGAGGGCGGTGTGGTTCATGATCATGCCGATGACGCCGCCGAGGAACTCGTTGCCGCCGAAGACGCGCGCGGCCGAGAAGCCGATGAGGATCTGCAGGAACACGAAGGATGCGTTGGAGAACGTGTGGATGAGGGTCCACCAGCCGTTCATGGCCAGCGCGCCGCCCATGGCGTTGTTGAGGCCCTCGGTGAGGCCCATGAGCAGGCCGGATGCGACGATGGCCGGGATGATGGGCACGAAGACGTCGCCCAGGGCCTTGGTTGCCTGCTGGATGATGTTGCCCTTGGCGGCAGCGGCCTGCTTGACGTCGGAGGTGGAGCCAGCGGCAACGCCGGAGATCTTGACGAACTCGTCGAAGACCTTGTTGACGGTGCCGGTTCCGTAGATGATCTGGATCTGGCCGGCCGCCTCGAAGACGCCCTTGACGCCCTCGCAGTCCTCGACCTTGGCCTTGTCGAGCTTCGCGTTGTCCGCGATGACGAGCCTCAGGCGCGTCGCGCAGTGCGCAGCGGAGACGATGTTCTCCTTGCCGCCGACGGCCGCGAGGACCTCCCTTGCCGCATTAGCGTGGTCCATGGTTCCCTTCCCCCTTGTTCGACGTCCGCATCTGCGATGCGAATCCCTGATGCGAGCGGTTGCCCGCCGTTCGTCCAGCGTGAGCTCGTGCAGATGTGGAATCGTTCTCACATTGGATGGGGAGAAGATATATTACGCGCGAGACCGCAGGTAGAAGTCTGTGGAATCGATACTGGTAAACGGTAGGAATGCGTCGGCGAGCGGAATGCCTGCCCCGCCCTCGCGCGACAAAGGGGACGTTCATGTGACATTGGGGGCCGCACCTTTTTGTCACGCCTGACGACTGTCCCCTTTGTCGCACGTTCCTAGCGGGTGGAGTCGCGCAGCACCAGCTCGTAGTCCATGCGGCGCTCGACCACCTCGGCATCGCCCTCGTCCAGCAGGTGCACCAGCAGCTCGGCCGCGACCGACCCGCTCGTGCGGTAGAAGAGGTGCGCGGTGGTGAGCTGCGGGTGCAGCACGCGCGAGAGCGTGGAGTCGCCCATGCCGCTCACCTGCACGTCCTCGGGTATCCGCAGGCCCCGCTCGCGCAGCACGCCCATGGCGCCGGCGGCGATGCTGTCGGTCGCGCAGATGATCGCGTCGACGTCCGGGCGCTCGTCGAGCACGCGCTGGGCAGCCTCGCGGCCGCCCTCCATCGTGAAGTCGGAGACCTGCACCCGCTGCTGCGCATCGCCGAAGCCGTGCGCGCGTGCCACGTCGCAGAAGGCCTCGGTGCGCTCGCGACCTGCGGCGAGGTCGTCCTCGGTGACGCCGATGTAGGCGGGATTGGACGAGCTTTCCAGCACGTGGTCCACCAGGGCGCGCATGCTGCCGCCGTCGTCCATCCGCACGCAGCTCACGCCGTCGACGCTCTGCCCGAGCACCACCAGCGGGATCTTGAGGTCGGCAATCGCCCTGCGATGGCCCTCGGTGAAGATGGTCCCGATGAGGATGATCCCGTCAACATGCCGCTCGGAGAGGGAGCGCAAAAAGCCGATCTCCTGCTCGACGTCGTTGTCGGTGCCGGCGAGCAGCACGTTGTAGCCGCACTCGTTGAGCACCGCCGAGATGCCGGCCACCATGCGCCCCACCGACTCGGAGCTGATCTTGGGGATGATGACGCCGATGAAGCGGGTGCGGCCGGTGCGCAGCGTCTGCGCCTGGGCGGAGGGCACGTAGCCCGTCTCCTCGACCACCTTGCGGATCGCCTTGCGCTTGGCCTCGCTCACGTAGCCGTCGTTGAGGTAGCGCGAGACGGTGGCACGCGAGACGCCGGCCATCCGCGCGATTTCGTTGATGTTGAGGCGAGCCATGGTGAACCTCCGCCGTGCACGAGCGCGCCCGAGGGCGCTGGAATCATTCTCATAATATGACAAAGGGGACAGTCCCCTTTGTCATGACAAGGGGGACAGGTATGGAACCTGACGAGTTGCTCGGTCACTTGTCATGCGCTCGCCTGTCATGCTGGCGTGGCCTGGGGTACCCTTAGCGCATCGACAGGGAGGCCCGCATGATACGGCTCATCGCAACGGACATGGACGGCACGCTGCTCGGCGAGGACGGGCGCGTGCCCGAGGAGACCTTCGACCTCATCCGTCGCCTGCGCAGGCTCGGCATCGCCTTCGTCCCGGCATCGGGGCGCATCCACGACGTGCTGCGCGTCCAGTTTGGCCCCGTTGCCGACGAGATCGACTACGTGTGCTCGAACGGCGGGGAAGTGTGGGTTGGCGGCAGGCGCGTCTTCCGCGCGGGCTTCGCGGAGCAGGACCTGGCCGACCTCATCGACGAGCTCGCCAGGCGACCGCACGTCAGCTCGTTCATGAGCGACGGCCACACGACGTTCGTGTTCGGCGAGCGCTCGGGCAAGCTGATGAGGTGGTTCGAGGACGACGATGCCTTCGAGAGCGTCGCGCGCGGGCTGCCTCCCGAGGGGACCGAGATCATCAAGATCTCCCTGCATGTGGACGAGTCGCGCGTGGCAGAAGAGGCCCGCGAGCTGCATGCCCTCCTGGGCGACAGGCTCGTCTTCCAGGTGGCGGCCCACGACTTCATCGACGTGCAGCCCGCTGGCGTCGACAAGGGCCTGGGGCTCGAGCGCGTGCTCGAGGCGCGCGGGATCGAGCCCGAGGAGGTACTGGCCTTCGGCGACGCGATGAACGACAAGATGATGCTCGAGCTGGCGGGGGAGGCCGTCGCGATGGCCAATGCGCTGCCCGAGGTGCAGGCGATCTGCGATCGGGTGATCGGCACCTATCAGGAGGGCGCGGTGCAGAAGGAGCTGGCCAGAATCGTCGAGCGCCTGGAGCGCGAGCAGGCTTCCGGCGAAGGCCCAGCTGAGGCGCGGGGAGGCGAGGATGGCTGAGTCTGGCGGGCGCTTCGAGCGCTTCCTGCGCCCTGGGCGCAAGCGCGGCGACATCGTTATCCTGGCCATGCTCATCACCTGGCTGCTCATCACGCTGGGGACCTTGTTGGGCGTGCTCATCGAGGGGCTGCTCGGCCTCCCGTGGACGATAGACGAGGAGGCCCTGGGGCAAATCGCCCTCGGAGAGCTCTCCGTGGAGCAGGTCACCGGCATGCCCGACTACGTGAGCTGTGCCGCCCTCTACCTCTCCTTCATCGGGCTGTGGGTGGTCTTTGCGCTGGTGATGCTCATTCCGCCCGCGAACAGGCCGATGGCATCCAAGCTGCTCTTTGTGCGCGACCGCAGGAGCCTCGCGCTCACAGCGCTCGGCGCGCTCGCGGGCTTCGGCATCAACAGCATCTGCGTGCTGGCCTCGGTCCTTCTGGGCGACGTCGCGATCCACTTCGAGCGCTTCGAGCCGGGGCCGCTCCTCCTGCTGCTCTTCGCCGTCTTCGTCCAATCGGGCGCCGAGGAGATCTCCTGCCGCCTCTACCTCTACCAAAGGCTTGCCCGACGCTACCGTCATCCGGCTGTCGCGGCCGTCGCCTCAGCCGTCTTCTTCACGCTGCTCCACGGGTCCAACCCCGGCGTGACGCCCGTGGCGCTGGCCCAGATAGCGGCCATCGGCATCCTCTTTGCCATCCTCATCTACTACTACGACGCACTCGGCGCGTGCATAGCGATGCACACCACGTGGAATTTCACGCAGAACATCATCTACGGCCTTCCGAACAGCGGCATCGTGTCGCTCTACTCGATCTTCGAGCTCGACGCGGCTGCAAACGGCCCCTTCTTCGACCCCGTGTTCGGCGTCGAGGGGAGCGTGGGCGCAGTGGTCCTGCTCGTGCTCGCATGCGTGGGCCTGGTGGTCTATGCGAAGGCGCACGACCTGCGCCCGCACGACCTATGGGCCGATGGGGACGCGAGCGCGCGTGAAGCTAGCAGTGGGGACGGCGGTGCAGGCCCCAGCGCTCCCGCGCATCTTCGCGCGGAATGACGCGCCGGCGGCTCCGGCAGGCGGCAGATGTGGCGCGTGAGGAGTGGGCGGTAGGCGGGCTGACGGCTTAGTAGGGCGTGTAGTTGTCATCCGGGCAATCGCCCCAGAGGACCGTCCCGCCGCTGATGCCCTCAAGCTCCTCGTCGGAGAGCTCGATTCCCTCGGCATGGGCAAGCTCGAGCAGCTCGTCTGCGTTCTTGCAGGCCCGTGCGCGCTCCTTGACGGACTCGGGGATGTCGTTCAGGTTCATGGCCGTACCTCCGTCGACGGATGGCTCTTCCTATCACACCTTATACGAAAGCGTTCCTACCGGCGTCTTGGGTAACCAGGCGCCAGCGACTGGCGGCGATCATCGGGACATTGGGATCGCCGGGCTCATAAACCCGAAGGCCGTTAGTTCAGAAGATGTGAATGTTGCCCGGGCCCAGCCGCGACCCTTGCATCACGCGCGCGAGGTGACTATTATGGTAGTCCGCTCAAGCGAGAGCTTGCGCGCCAGACATTGCGGGGTGGAGCAGTCTGGTAGCTCGCCGGGCTCATAACCCGGAGGTCGTAGGTTCAAATCCTGCCCCCGCG
>CACZNT010000194.1 GCA_902782635.1 uncultured Coriobacteriaceae bacterium | reverse complement strand
GGGTGTTAGCTCAGCTGGTTAGAGCGCCGGCCTGTCACGTCGGAGGTCGAGGGTTCAAGTCCCTTACATCCCGCCACGAACTTCCAGGTCACAGCATTGTCTGTGGCCTTTTTTGTTGGCTTGTCTCCCAATGTCTCCGAGGGGTCTCTCACTTGTCTCCATCTTTAATTGGCGAGGCAATGTAATCGCCCGAATGGCGCATTATTTCTCGTGAGCGGAGGCTGAGTACCGAGGCACTAGGAGCAGGGTTGAGGCTGCAGGGTGTTCATTATTGATGCTGTTGGGTTTGCTAGCCGATTACTCAGAGCTACCTCTCTAGTTGTCTCGTGGCCTTGTTGTAGGCTGCGCGGCACACGTCGCTGCAAAACTCCCGTCCTGCTCCTTGGGTGGTTGAAAGGACGGTCCGGCCGCAGTTCTTGCACGTAAGTGGATAGTGCTTTGGATGTGATATGGCGGTTGCCCAAAGCGCGCTGGCGGCATCTCGGTATGAGACGTCCAATCCTTCGAGAATTGAATTGTCAAAGGAGAGACATCTCTCCCCGAATAGGTGGTCAAGCTCGCTTAGGAAGAGGTTGGCAAGCCTCTTTTGGCTTGAGCCGCTCAAAACAAGACACATCACTAGGTGTTCTGGGAGATCTTCACTGAGATCGAATGATCTTCCCTTGAGCGCTTGGCGCAAGGAAAGGGCGGGGACGAAGAAGGCGTGGGGGGAGCCATTCAATTCCGCATCAGGCGTTTGTGCTAGTACGGAATACGCCTCGTCTCCCAATGACCGGTGGCCTCGTGGTGGATCGTGCCAGTCTGAACCTGCTCGTACTGGACAGAATATGAACCCATCTCGCCTCCCGCATCGAGCACGTCAAACAGATGGTCTCCGGCCTCCTTGGAAGTAGCCCACCGTGTACCATCAGAGCACAAGATGTAACTACGCGTCAGATATGTTGGCTCGTCCCAGGCCTCGCTGTCCACCACCCAGACTTTTTCGTAAATGGGTTTCGCTTCGGTCGCCGCACCATAGAAGCCGGTGCCCTCCTTCTTCCACCCCCAATTGCCCGCGAGGGTGTCTCGCTCTTTGTTCGAGGCAGTGTAATGGTGCTGACCCTTTCGCAGCCTCCCGTTATAGAGTCGGTGGAGCGGCACCCTCATCTCGTCATCCGAATAGAAGGCGATGCCCTCGCGCTGCCAGCCGTGGCGAGCGCAAAGCACATCCACCTCCTGGGGCGACATCGTGTAGTGGTGGTCGCCCAGGACCGGGTTGTACAGGCGGTACACCGGGCTCTTGGAGCTCGCGGGAGCCCACCATGCGATTCCCTCGGCCACCCAGTCTCCGTTGGTGATTAGGGGGAGCTGGTCGTACTCCATTACGTTAGACGTGTAGAGATGCTCGCTCGTCTTGTGGTTATAAAGGCGAAAGATCGGCTGATAATCGGCTGCAAGGGCAGGCATAGGTGCGAACCCCGTGAAGGCCAAGGCGCCGATCAGAATAAGTGCGAATACGCTCATGCCTGACTTCCTGCTACTCATTTGAGAAACTCCCCTTGAATGGCAATCGACGACAACCCGAAGCTCATTAACTTGACAGCTATTAGCTACTCCCAGTGACCAGGCACGTTCACGACCCACTTCTGCCCTGTCTGCTGCTGCTCGTAGTGACCGGTGGCCTCATGATGCGTCCTCCTCGCTAGTCCCGGCACTTACAATTGTTGCGCATAGTCCACAAGTCCATACTAGCCGATTGAGCCCACGAAACTGGGATTGTTCGCGAGGGGGCTTCCGAGAAGCCTGGCGCGATGCGTCCTGTACGTGGCGAGGGTGGTCTCCTCGACCTTCTTGTTGCCTTCGCGCGTAGTGATGAAGCTATCCACGTGCTCCATGAGCGTTGACGTCGAGCCGAGCGTCAGGCGCTTCTCCTCGTCTCGGACGAGCTGATCGCGCCAACGGCGAAGGAAGTCCTCAGCAGTCGCCTTGCCCCGGTTGCTCTTTCCGTCGCAGTCCACGCCCGTGGACTTCGCCACCTTGCATACCTTGCCCGTCTCATCACGATAGGAGATGACAGCCTGCCACTTGCCCCCATGCTTGCGAACGCTTCCGGTGGTGTAGTTCTTGCCCATCGCAGCCCCCAATGTCTCCCGCTTGTCTCCAAGCTTGTCTCCCAAATGTCTCCTTACCATGATGGCTGCTGCAGAACACGTGCGGACACCGTTGCCTCTCACTTCCGCATTCTTCCTGTTGAGAAGGCAAATCAATGTACTTATCTTCCGTTTACCGTCTTTTCGTTCCTCCCAGATGGGACGCCTGTCACGTCGGAGGTCGAGGGTTCAAGTCCCTTACATCCCGCCACGAACTTCCACGCCTCCCAATCGGGAGGCGTTTTCGTTATCTGGCTGGGGATTGTGCGCTCGCGCTACTCCTCGCGGAGCTTCCTCGAGGCCAGCACCGCCGCGACGCCCGCAAGCGCGAGCTGCACGGCAGCGGCCGCAGACAGCGGATCAGAGGTCGCGGGCAGCTCCGTCGCCGCGCCCGAGGCTGCCGGCTTGACAGCAGGTCGCAGCTCCTCTGCCGCCGGAGCGTCCTTCTCGGGCTCTGCCTCGGGGGTGACTGCCTCCCAGATGGCCTTGAGCAGGATGCCGCCTCCGATGCCGTCGCTGTTGGGCACGACGAGGGTGTAGGTGCCATCTTCATTCTTGGTGAGGCTCCCCAGCTCAAGGACATCGCTGTCGAGGCCAATCACGTCCTTGAGGACATATCCCGCGCGCTCCGGCACGGAGAAGCGCAGGTTCTCGCCGCTCTTCACGGTGCTGTAGTCGACGTTGCCAACCTGGGCAACGCCAAGCCCCTCGTTGAGCAGCTTAAAGTAGTCCTTCTGCCCCTCGTCGGCGTACTTGACGATGTAGCGAATCTGCTCGCCGTCATTGTCGGCAATGTAGTCGGACACGATCTTCCACACGTTGAGCGTGGTGTTGGAGGGGTCGAACCCATCCCCAATGCCAAGCCCGGCGTCTGCGGTGAGCGTGCCGGTGATGGTAATCGTGTTGTCCGCGCTGCTGTAGAGCAGGACGCCCCAGTTGTTGCCCTGCTCGCCCGCCGACGTCACATCGCCGTCGACAACCACGAGGCTCTTGGCGCCATCGACGCTGCTCTGATCGCCCCAGTCGGAATCGCCAATGTAGATTGCGCAGGCATTCTCGCCGAGGGCCTCGATGCCCTTCGCGTTGAGAACGACCTCGCCGTCCTTGGACAGGGAGATGTAGACGCCCGCCGTCTCCCAGCTGTCGGGCATCTCGGCAGTGATGGTGCCCCCAACGTTGACCACGTCCTTCTGGCCGGCGTGGGAGTGAATCTCGACGCCGCGCACGGGGGTGGTCGTCGTCTGCTCGGATGCCTTGACGTTGCCGCCCACATCGACGGTGGTGCCGCCGGAAGACGCATAGCTATCGTCCACGAAGACGCCCGTCGTAACCTTGAACCACTCGGGCTCCGCCTCGGTGTTCGAGCTGGCGCTCACATCTCCGGCCACGCTCGCCTTGACCTCGGCGCCATCGGCACCAAGCGACTCGACGGTGAGGGCCGTGACGGGGGAGTCGGCAGAGACGGCGATGGAGTCGAGCGAGGTTCCGCCTGCCTCGGTAGTTCCGTTGATGATCTGCGGGGTGGTCGCCTCCTCGGCGAGCGCGGCGGCGGGGGTGCCTCCCAGCGCCATCGATAGTCCAAGCGCCAACGCCATGGACATGCGGCCGATGCGGAACAGGCTTGCCTTTGCCTCATTCTTCCTCATGTGACTCTCGCGCCTCCTCGGTACAGACCGGAATCGTCCGCGCGGCCCCGCGCGAAGCGTCCCTGTTGCACGTGCATTCTTCTGCCAATTATGAACCCTTGCGCGCGTCTCGGCCCTGAAAACAGTCTGAGCGTCGTCGGAATCGCCGCAAATCTGCCAGCTCACCTCGGCACAGGCTTCGACAGAACCTGCCATGAGGCGCAACGTCTGCTGGGCTGCACGCTCTGGCCTGCCTCTCGGCAGAGGTATCACAGGGCCGGGAGACTACGGCAATGCGCGTGTCGTTTCATCTTGACGTGCTCAGGCAGGCGCAGGATGAGGTCCTCGCCCGCATGAGGTAGCCGAGCTCTTTGGAGACGAGTCGCCCGTCCGCTGCGTATCATATATGCAGAGGCTAGTTGGAAAGGGTCCGATCGTAGGCTGCAGAGAAAAAGGCTGCGTGCAATGCGTGCAGCAAGGCAACAAGCGTTTGCGAAGGAGTTGGGAGCCATGGATTTCAATACGCTTACGGAAGAGCAGAAGGCCAAGGCGCGCGCGTGCACATCTGCGGACGAACTGATCAAGCTCGCGAAGGAGGAGGGCGTCGAGCTTACCGATGAGCAGCTCGCCGCCATTAACGGCGGCGTCACAACCGCCCCCTGCGGTGAGCTTGGTGGCGGAACCACGTGGTCTGCATAGAAGGTGATCAATGGGGCCCGGGGGAATATCCCGGGCCCCGATTGCGTTCGTAGGCGCCGCGCGCCTGCGCACGTCTCCCTGCATACGAGTTTCCGACCCGCGAATATGACAAAGGGGACAGTCCCCTTTGTCATGCGTCTACCTGCGGAAACGTCTCTCTCAGCGTGGCTTAAGCCGGGCTTGGCGATTATGTGGCCAGCATCAAGGGCACAAGCCACGAGAGAGGAGTTCGAAATGAGCATCATGGGAAATCTGGTATCGAGGAGCGCCCTCACGGCAGCAGCCGTCGCCGTGGCAGTGACCACGGGGGCCGGAGCGGTGAACGCCGCACCCACGACCGCCACCGCGCCCAAGGCCGCGACCACCATCAACAAGGTGGCCAAGGCCAACACCGTCCCCGAGGGCGGGATCGTAGTGGGCAACGACGTCTTCAAGGAAGAGGGCGGCAAGGTCTACGAGTGGGACAACGGTCGCTGGGAGCTCGAGCCCAACAAGAAGTTCGAGAACGGCCAGCTGATGGAGCTCGACAACGGCACCTGGGAGAACGAGACCGCCGAGGCCGCCCGCGAGGCAGCGCGCAAGGCGCAGCAGAGCGTGCAGCAGCAGTCGCAGCAGGCGCAGCAGAAGGCCCAGGAGGCCAAGGCTGCCAAGGAGAAGGCGGCAGCCGAGAAGGCGGCCCAGCAGGCCAAACCCGCGCAGCAGAGCGCTCCGGCTGCTTCGTCGGGCATCGTCACCAGCGGCGATGACGTCTACAAGCAGGAGGGCAACACCGTCTACGAGTACGACGACGGACGCTGGGAGGCCGAGCCCGACAAGCAGATCAGCAACGGCACCGTCTACGAGTACGACGACGGCCGCTGGGAGGCCGACAACGACTGGGACGACCACGACTACGACGACGACCATGACGATTGGGACGACGACCGCGACGACTGGGATGACGATGACGACTAGGCCCTTCGCCCGCATTCCCCGATAATCGGCGACTCGGCTCGCCCGCCGCGCGCGGGCGAGCCTCCGGCTTCATTACAATGTCGGCTACGAAGCCACGAGGTCGTCGGCAGCCGCATGGTTGCCACGCGATGCCCGCCCGCCGACCACCCGACCCAGCCACCCACGCGAGCAAGAGGCAGACATGAGGGTCCTCATAGTAGAAGACGAGGAGAACATCTCCCAGTACCTGGCCAAGAGCCTGAAGGCCGAGGGCTACGAGGTTGACGCCACGGCCGACGGTGCCGAGGCCCTCGACCTCATCATCGAGCGCCCGTACGACCTCATCACGCTCGACATCATCCTCCCGGGCCTCAACGGCTACGAGGTGTGCGAGCAGGCGCGCGCCGCCGGGATCGAGACGCCCATCCTCATGCTCACCGCCAAGGACGGCGAGTACGACGAGGCGGACGCCTTCGAGATGGGCGCCGACGATTTCCTGCGCAAGCCCTTCTCGCTGGTGGTGCTGCTCGCCCGGGTGAAGGCGCTGCTGCGCCGGGGGCCGTCCACGCACGCCGACGTGCTCGAGGCGGCCGGCCTCGTGCTGGATCCCCGCTCGCACAAGCTCACGTGCGACGGCGAGCCCATCGAGCTCACGGTGCGCGAGTTCGACCTGCTCAGCTACCTCATGCGCAACAAGGGGACGGCGGTTTCGAAGGCCGACCTGCTCGACTACGTGTGGGGCACCGACCGCCAGGGCGACGACAACATCGTCGAGGTGTACATGCGCTACATCCGCCGCAAGATCGACAAGCCCGACCAGCCGAGCCGCATCGACACCGTCCGCGGCGTCGGATACCGCATAGGCTAGCCCGATGGCAGCGCTGGGCCCAAAGAGCATCCGCGGCCGTACCGCCCTCATCGCGGTGCTGGCCAGCGCCGTCGCGATGGCGCTCATCGTGGCCGTGGTGGCGTACAGCACGTTCGCCGCGCTGCGGGCCAGCGCCCTCGAGACGCTGGACGACCGTCTCGACGTGATGCAGGGCTACGTCGAGGCAGGCGATTTCGAGAAGGCGTCGGAGGGGTCGGCAAGCGCCCTCGTGGCGGTGCTCGACGCGCAGGGACACCTGGTGACGGCAAACACTGACGCGCTCGACAAGCTCAACCTCAAGGCCCTCTTGGAGAGCAGGGACGCGCTCGACTTCGAGATCGACGACGACGAATGGGAGCGCTACCGCGAGCGCGCGGAGGAGGCGGCAGACGACGATGCCGATGACGCGCCCGCAGCGAGCGCGGGCAGCTCGGGGTCGTCCGGCTCCGGCGGGTCGTCCTCGGCATCCTCGGGGAGCTCCTCGTCCGGCAGCTCGGGCTCGTCCGGTAGCTCGGGTTCGTCCTCCTCCCCCGCACCGGCGCCCGCTCCCGCACCAGCGCCGGCCCCCAGCTACGACTACGACGACGATTCCGACGACTACGACTATGACGACGATGCGGACGATGACGACAACGACAGCGACGATGATGACGACGATGACGCCAGCAAGCTGATGGTGGGCCCGTGGACCTGGGCGAAGTTCATCCCCGTGCGGCTGCTTGCCGCGGTGGGTGAGGATGCGGCGACAGGCGAGGATGCGGCGACGGGGGAGTCGCGCGCGTCGGAGGCCGTCGACTTCGGGGCCGCAAGCAACCCGCGCATCGTGCTACCCGACGCATCGGGGGCCGGCAAGGCCTCATCGACATCGGATGCCGCGTCGGCGACGGGTGATGCCGCCACGTCCGGCGACGCTCCAGCCGGCAACGTCACCGTCTCCCTCAGCGAGGCGCGCCTCTCCGAGATCCTCGGCGCCGAGGGCCCCTTCCTCATGGTCCAGCGCGAGGCCACGCATGACGGCGCCAGCTACACCCTCATCGCCGCCTCGTCCATCGCCGAGGCCATCGCGGTTGCCAAGCAGGCGGCACTACGCCTGGGCCTCGTGTTCTGCGCCCTGCTCGCGGCCATCGCCTGGTTTGCCTGGATGCTGTCGGGCAAGACGCTCGAGCCGGTGGAGCAGATGCGCGTCGCCACCGAGTCCATCATCTCGGGCGACCTCGCCGCGCGCATCCCCGTGCCCGCCGACGACCGCGACCTGGCGCCTCTGGCCACCACCTTCAACGACGTCATCGCCCGCATGGAGGCCGACCTCGACGCGCAGAAGCGCTTCATCTCGGACGCGTCGCACGAGCTCAAGAGCCCCGTCGCGGCAAGCGCCATCATCCTGGAGTCGCTGGCAGCAAATCCGGACGAGATCAAGTCGGAGGAGGTCGTCGCCGATCTGGCGCGCGAGAACGCACGCATGGCGAGCATCGTGAGCGACCTCTTGCAGCTGGCGCGCTTCGACGAGGGGTCGGCCAAGGTCGACATCGCTCCGGTCGACCTCATCGACCTCGTGCTCGAGCAGACCTCGGCCGTGGCCGCACGCTCGGACAAGACCTTCGACACGAGCGGCGTCGAGCCGGTAGTGGCCCGCCTCGACGCACGCCTCATCAGCCACGCCCTGCGCAACCTGCTCGAGAATGCCGAGCGCTTCGCGTCGACGAGCGTGTGGGTGAGCTGCGCGGAGGAGGACGGGAAGGTGCGCATCTGCGTGAGCGACGATGGGCCCGGCATCCCCGAGGCCGACCGCGAGCGCGTGTTCGAGCGCTTCGTCCGCCTCGACCAGACGGTGGAGGGCGAAGGTGCCCACAGCTCGACGGGACTGGGCCTTGCGGTGGTGCGCTCGGCAGCCGAGGCGCACGGTGGCAGAGCCTACTTCGGCGAGCCCCTCCATGGCGGTGCCACCGCCATCCTCGAGCTCTAAGCGCGAAACATCAAGGTGTCGTCCTGGGCGGAGGCGCGCAGCGCCGGAGTCGAAGGACTTCGCCGTCGCACCCTGCGTGTCGTCCTGAGCGGAGGCGCGCAGCGCCGGAGTCGAAGGACCTCGCCGTCGCACCCTGCGTGTCGTCCTGAGCGAAGGCGCGCAGCGCCGGAGTCGAAGGACCTCGCCCTTTACCTGCAGCAGGAGGTCCTTCGACTCCGCGCCTTCGGCGCTCCGCTCAGGACGACACGCAGTTGCCGCGCCTTCGGCGCTCCGCTCAGGACGACACCCTGTTGCAGGCGCTCCGCTCAGGACGACACCCTGTTGCAGGCGCTCCGCTCAGGTCGAGGTGGCTTACGCAATCGTGCAGCTCGGCGCCTGCGTGGGCTCGATTCCCTTGTTCTTGAGGAGCCACTTGGCGGCGTAGGAGCAGGTGGCCTCCACCCTGAGGTCCTGCCCGTCGAGCTCGTCATAGGCCATCTGGACGAGCTGGCCGGCTAGCCCGCGCCCCCCGAGCGACTCGTGCACGAAGGTGCGGTGGATGTTGGCGACATCGCCGTCAACGGTCCACTTCACCTCGCAGAGCCTGCTCCCATCGGCAGCTTCGGCATAGATCTCCCCATCGCGGTGGATGAAATCGAGCGCATCCTCAGACATTGCCGTCCTCCAATTCGTCGTCTGCTTGGCGGGATTCTACCCAGCAGGCCCCCAGGCATCCGTGACTTAGTCGCGCCCGCGTGGGCTCGCATTGCGGGCCAGCAGGACCGACTACTCGGCGAGCGCGCGGTGCACCCGAGCGTCGAGCGAGTCGCCCGACGCCTCCCGCGTCTCGAGGTCCTCGGAGATGAGGCGGAACAGCGTCGCGGTGAGGGGCACGCCGACGAGCGCGCCGGCAAAGCCGAAGAGGGCGCCGCTCACGGTGATGCCCAACAAGGTCCAGAAGCCGTCCAGGCCCACCATCTTGCCCACGACGCGCACGTAGATGACGTTGGCCTCGAATTGCTGGAGCACGAAGAACATCACCAGGTAGATGAGTGCCTGCTGCCAGGAGACGGAGAGGATCATGATGGCGCCGATGGCCGCGCCCAGCGGGGCGCCCACCAGCGGGATGAACGACATGAGGGCGACGAGCGGCCCCACCATGGTGGCGTAGGGGAGGCCGAGCAGCAGCGCGCCGCCGGAGATGAGGGCCCCGAGGATCGCGGCCTCGAGGGTCCTGCCGACGATGTAGTTGCGGAAGCTCTCGTCGAGGATGCCGGAGATCCGGCACAGGCGCTCGTCGGCCGACGTCCCGAGGTAGGTGCGAACCATCCGATGGCCCACCTCGGCGAGGTGCTCCTTGTCGAGGAGCATCCAGATGGAGAAGATGGCGCCGATGCCGAGCGTCCCCAAGATGCCCGCAGCCGAGAACACCGTGGGCAGCGCGCTTGCCACGCCCGCCTGGAACCAGGTGAAGGCCTTCGTCGAGAGGTCGTCCCAATCGACGTCGGCCAGCATGTCGTAGAGCTCGCGCGGGACGAAGGGGAGGGGGTTGCCCTGGCGAAGCGACTCGACAACCTGGGGGATGCTCTGCGAGAAGGTTGCCATGCACTCCAGGAACTGCGGGACCACCAGCAGCAGCACGGCGAGCAGCACGACAACGATGATGGCGATGGAGATAGCGAGCGCCAGACCGCGGTTGGGCTTGCCGTCTGCCTTGCGGGGGAGACGCTCCTCGAAGAAGCGCAGCGGGATGTTGATGACGTAGGCGATGCAGAAGCCCGAGAAGACGGCGGTGAGCGCCACGAGGAACATCTCCAGGGCGGTCTCGAGCGCGCCCCAGTAGCGCATCGTCAGGAAGAGGGCGAATGCCGTGAGGGCAATGCGCGTCAGCGCGCCCCAGCTCGGCCAATCGCCCTTGTCAGTATCGAAGATCCTCTTGTCCATGGTCCCCATGGTACTCCCTTGCCCAGATATGACAAAGGGGACAGTCCCCTTTGCCATGACAGAAGGGACAGGTACGCTGACGCACGCCATGCCGGCGCGTACAATGGGGGAGACACACCAGGTGGAAGGGGTTCCATGGACATAAACCAGCAGAGCCTGGCCTACGGCGCGGCGAAGTCGGCCATCCGCGAGATTGCTGCCTACGCCGCCGCGCGCAAGGCTGAGATAGGCGCCGAGCACGTCTTCGACTTCTCGCTCGGCAACCCATCCGTGCCCGCCCCCGATGCCGTGCGCGCCTCCATCGAGCGCAGCCTCGCGCTGCCGTCGTCGCAGGTGCACGGCTACACGCCGGGCAACGGTCTCCCCAGCGTGCGCGCCGCCGTGGCCGCCTCGCTCGAGCGTCGCTTCGGCGACGGCACCGCCACAGCCGACGACCTCTACCTCACCTGCGGGGCCGCGGCCTCCATCGTCGTCTGCCTGCACGCCCTCGTGAATCCCGGCGACGAGGTCATCGTCATCGCGCCCTACTTCCCGGAGTACCGCGTCTGGATCGAGACGGCCGGGGCCCGCTGCGTGGAGGTCATGGCAGACGAGCACACCTTCCACATCGACGCCGACGCCGTCGCGGCAGCCGTCACCAGCCGCACCAAGGCCGTCATCGTCAACAGCCCCAACAATCCCGTCGGCGTGGTGTACCCGCGCGAGAACCTTGCCGCGCTCTCCGCCGCCATCGGGCCGGACGTGACGATCATCGCCGACGAGCCGTACCGCGAGATCACCTATGGCGCCGAGGTCCCCTGGGTGCCGAGCATCCACCCCCGCACGCTCGTGTGCTACTCCTACTCGAAGGCGCTGTCGCTTCCCGGCGAGCGCATCGGCTGGGTGCTCGTGCCGCCCACCTGCCCCGACCACGACCAGCTCGTCCCCGCCATCGCCGGCGCCGGCCGCAAGCTGGGGTACGTGTGCGCCCCCGCGCTCTTCCAACGCGTCCTGGCCGATTGCGTCGACGAGCCCGCCGACGTCGCGGCCTACGAGCGCAATCGTGTCGCCCTCACCTCCGGCCTCGCCCGCCTGGGCTACGAGTTCGTCGAGCCGCAAGGGGCCTTCTACCTCTGGCTCAAGGCCCTCGAGCCCGATGAGCAGGCCTTCTTCGAGCGCGCCCGCGCCCTCGAGCTGCTCCCCGTGCCCTCGTCGAGCTTCGGCTGCGGCGGCTGGGTGCGCGTGGGCTACTGCGTCGAGCACGCCACCATCGTCGATTCCATGCCCGCCTGGGAGAAGCTTGTCGCCAGCTACGGAAGGAGCGCCTCATGACCATCCGCAACGCAACGCCCACGAAGCCCGCGACGACGCGCAGCATCCTCTGCGACGTCCACACGCACACGCTCTTCTCGCGCCACGCCTACTCCACCATCGAGGAGAACGTGCGCCAGGCCGCTGAGGTGGGCCTGGAGCTGCTGGGGTCGGCCGACCACTTCTCCGACATGCTGTTCCCCACGCCCGACGTGCGCAACTTCCAGTACCTCTTCGGCGTGGGCAGCTGGCCCGACACCTGGCACGGCGTCCGCCTCTTGCACGCCTGCGAGGCCGACATCGTCGACCTCAAGGGACGGCTCTTCGGCTGGGACGTCGCCTACATGCGCGAGATGACGGGCGCGCCCTTCGCCGACAGCTCGCATCACGGCAGCGCCGTCGACGAGCGCGGCATCATCACCCTCAAGGACCTCGTGTTCTCCAAGTGCGACTACGTCATCGCGTCCATCCACAACCACGACTGGGCCGATTGCGCGCCCATCTCCGTCACCACCGACATGTACATCCACGCGCTCGAGGACCCCAAGGTCCTCATCGTCGGCCATCCCGGGCGCGCGGGCGTGCCCTTCGACATCGATGCCCTGCTCGAGGCCGCCAAGGACATGGGCAAGCTCATCGAGATCAACGAGCACAGCTTCGACGGCGGCATGGGCGACTCGTGGGGCATCTGCAAGCAGATCGCAATCCGCTGCGCCGAGCTGGGCGTGGGCGTGTGCGTGAACTCCGACGCGCATATCGCGCCGGCCATCGGCCTGTACGGCAACGTCTGCAAGATGCTCGACGAGATCGACTTCCCGCAGGAGCTCATCATGAACCGCGATGCGGCCACCTTCCTGGCCACCCGCGACGCCGCCCTCGCGAAATGAGTCAATAGGGACGTAGCCAATTGACTCATCGCCCAGCTAGAGGAGGAGGACACCATGGCAGGACGCACCTACGACCCATCCCTCATCGAGGCCATCGAGGAGGGGGCGCGCACGGTTGACGCCGGCGAGGCAAACGGCCCTGCTGGCCTCGAGCTCGAGCTGCGCCCCTGTCCGGACGAGCCGCGCGAGCATGCCCTCGACCCGCGTGTCTGGGAGATGTGCAAGGCGCGCATGTCGGGCGCGGTGATAACGCCGTCGTTCGCCGACGTGAGCACCTTCCGGGCCAAGCCGCCCAAGGAGAACTACCCGCTCGATTCCGGGGCGGTGGCCGAGGAGGCCGTCCTCATGGACTTCGGCAACCGCCGCATCCCCGCGCACGTGTTCACGCCGGAGGGCCGCGCCGACGACCGTCCCTGCCTCATCTTCTACCACGGCGGCGGCTTCACGACGGGATCGATCGCCCAGCTGCGCAACGTCTGCCGCTATATCGCCGAGCTTGCCGACGCCGTCGTCATCCATCCCGACTACCGCCTCGCGCCCGAGGCGCCCTTCCCGGCGGCGGTGGACGATTGCGTCGAGACCTTCGACTGGACGGTCAGCCATGCATCCGAGCTGGGGATCGACGCCACCCGCATCGCCATCGGCGGCGACTCGGCGGGCGGCAGCCTGTCGAACGCCGTGGTGCAGCGCGTGGCCGACAGCCGTCACCTGCGCCTCGTCATCCTCATCTACGCGCTGGTGGACGGCGGCCCGGTGCCGGACGACTGGTCCTACGACCTCTATCCGGTGATCGACGAGCATGCAGATGGTGCGCGCATGCGCGTCGACCGCATCAAGGACGCCAACGAGGACATCGCGGAGATGCTGTGCATGGGCAAGGCGGCGCAGGTGCTCGACCCGCTCATCTCGGCGGCCTACGCGAAGAACCTCGAGCTTTGGCCGCGGACGATTTCGATTGACAGCGAATACGACTACCTGCGCCACCAGGACGAGCAGTTTGCCAAGGCGCTCGCGGATGCGGGCGTGTCGGTGCGCGCGATTCGCTACCTGGGCTGCGACCACGGCTTCCTCGAGCAGCTGGGCGTGATGCCGCAGGTGGAGGACATGTGCCGCATCATCGCCGACGAGATGCGCGCCATGCCGCGCCGCAAGAAGGTGTTCTAACGCCCCACCGAATGTGACCTCGGGGACTGTCCCCGGTGTCACATTCGCCCATCTACAGCTCAATCGTCAGCTCCACAGGACAGTGGTCCGACCCATACACCTCCGAGAGAATGCTCGCGCTCGTCACGCGCTCGGCGATGGCC
The DNA here is from genome assembly GCA_902782635.1 of uncultured Coriobacteriaceae bacterium. Lineage (GTDB taxonomy): Bacteria > Actinomycetota > Coriobacteriia > Coriobacteriales > Atopobiaceae > CACZNT01. The sequence goes on along the minus strand of CACZNT010000194.1, from coordinate 5,772 downwards.
TCGCTCACGAGGAAGTAGTCGATGCGCCAGCCGACGTTGCGCTCGCGGGCCCGCATCCGGTAGCTCCACCAGCTGTAGGCGTCCTCGACATCCGGGTGGCGCATGCGGAAGGTGTCCACCAGGCCGGAATCCAGCAGCTCGTTGAAGCTCCCGCGCTCCTCGTCGGAGAAGCCCGCGTTGCCGCGGTTCGAATCGGGGTTCTTGAGGTCGATCTCGTTATGGGCGACGTTGAAGTCGCCGCAGGTGACGACGGGCTTGTCCGCCGCGAGCTCGGCGAGGAACTCGCGATAGGCCGCGTCCCAGGCAAGGCGCACGTCGATGCGGGCGAGGCCATCCTGCGCATTGGGCGTGTACACGTCGACGAACCAGAAGCGCTCGAACTCGAGCGCACACACGCGGCCCTCGTCGTCGGCCGTCTCGGCGCCGATGTGGTGGCGCACGGAGAGGGGCTCGGTGCGCGAGAACACGGCCGTGCCCGAGTACCCCTTGCGCTCGGCGTGGCTCCAGGTGATGTGGTACCCCGGCAGCTCGCGCTCGAGCTCCAGCTTGGCGGCCTGGTCGGCCTGCAGCTTGGTCTCCTGGATGGCGAAGACGTCGGCGCCGGAGGCCGCCACGATCTCGACGAAGCTCGGCTCCTTCTTCATCACGGCGCGCAGGCCGTTGACGTTCCACGAAACGAGCCTCAGCTCGCGAATCTCCTCATCCATGCGGGCCTCCATCGACGGGATTGCTCGACATATGCCGACCCATTGTAGGTGACAATGGAGCCGGGGACATTCCACAAGAGACCTGTCCCTTTTGTCATGACAAAGGGGACTGTCCCCCTTGTCATATCAACGAGAGGGGAAGCCATGGGACGCACCATCACCGATCCGCGCGAGGCATCCGTCCAGCTCAAGTCACTCGTCGACAATTGCTCGAACATGGTGTTCTTCGGCGGCGCTGGCGTCTCCACCGCAAGCGGCATCCCCGACTTCCGCAGCGCGGATGGCCTGTACAACCAGCGCTTCGCCTATCCGCCAGAGACGATGCTCAGCCACGACTTCTACGTGACGCACACGGAGGAGTTCTTCGACTTCTACCGCGAGAAGATGATCGCCCTCGACGCCAAGCCAAATCAGGCGCACCTCAAGCTGGCCGAGCTCGAGCGCGCCGGGAAGCTCTCGGCCGTGGTGACGCAGAACATCGACGGCCTCCACCAGGCGGCGGGCTCGGAGCGCGTCTTCGAGCTGCACGGCAGCGTCCACCGCAACATCTGTCGGCGCTGCGGGGCCACCTACTCGGCCGAGTGGGTGCTCGCCCATCCCGGCGTGCCCGTGTGCGACGAATGCGGCGGCGAGGTGAAGCCCGACGTCGTGCTCTATGGCGAGAGCCTGGACGACGCGCAGGTCTCGGGCGCGATAGCGGCGATCACCAGTGCCGACCTCCTCGTCGTGGGCGGGACGTCGCTGGTGGTGTATCCGGCGGCCGCGCTCGTTCAGTACTTCCGTGGGTCGAACCTCGTGATCTGCAATCTCCAGCCAACGACGCAGGACGCCTTCGCCGACCTCATCCTGGCCTGCGACATCGCCGCCGCCTTCGACTTCTAGGATTGCCGTTTTGGAACCCCGTTGAGGGACGGTTTTCAATCTGACGATTCTCGGGAGCCGGAAAACCAGCCGCCCAAGGCGCTACAATCATTGACAGGCAAACGAGGCACCAACGCAAGCGAAACGAACCACGAAGGGAGCCACATGCTCCGCGACCATCCCCTCACCTGGCGCTGCGGCACGCACGAGATCTCGCTCGCGCGACCGCGCATCATGGGCATCCTCAACGTCACCCCCGATTCCTTCTCGGACGGCGGCCAGACGATGAGCCCCGAGCTGGCCATCAAGCGCGGCCTCGAGATGCTCGACCAGGGGGCCGACATCATCGACGTGGGCGGCGAGTCCACGCGCCCCGGCTTCGTCCCGGTTTCGCCCGAGGAGGAGGCCAATCGCATCGTCCCCGTGATTCGCGAGCTGGTGGCCGCCGGTGCCATCGTCTCCGTCGACACGCGCCATGCCGAGGTCGCGCGCCTGTGCGTGCGCCTGGGCGCATCCATCATCAACGACGTCACCGGCTTCTCCGACCCGGCGATGATCAAGGTGGCCGCCTCCACTAAGGCCGGCTGCATCGTCATGCACGCGGGCGAGGTGGCCCAGCACGCCGCCACCTCGCGCAAGCAGGTGACGCTTGACTCCTCGGCCGAGGCCCGCGCCGCCGCGAAGGCCGCCGCCGCAGGTGCCGCAACTGCCACGGGTGACGTTGCCGCCGAGGCCGCAGGCGAGCCCGAGGCCGCGCCGGCCGACATGCCGACGCCCGCGCCCAACGGCTCTGCCCAGCTTGAGGAGGTCATGGCCCGGGCCACCCGCGGCATCGCAAATCCCACGGTGCGCCTCGCCCAGAGTAGCCGTCGCTTCACCTTGCCCGAGGAGGCGCCCATCATGCGCCAGATCATGGGCTTTTTGGGCGACCGTGCGCGCGAGCTCGCGCGGGCGGGCGTCGAGCGCGAGCGCATCTGCATCGACCCCGGTCCCGGCTTCGGCAAGATGGCCGACGAGGACGTCGTCATCCAGCGTGCCACCGCCAAGATGGTCTCCATGGGATACCCGGTGGTGTGCGCCGTCTCCCGCAAGCGCCTGGTGGGGAGCGTTGCCGGCATCGACGATGCCGCGAGGCGCGATGCCGCCAGCATGGGCCTGGCGCTCGCCGCCGTCGAGGAGGGCGCCCGCATCCTGCGCGTGCACGATGTCGAGGGCACGGCCCAGGCGCTCGCCGGCTACTGGTCCATCGCCCATCCCGACCCGCGGCGCGCCTTCGTCGCCCTCGGGTCGAACCTCGGCGACCGCATCTCTTACCTCGCGCAGGCAGCCGCCCTCATCGATGCCATTCCGCTCACCTGCGTGGTGGGCGTGAGCCGCGCCTACGAGAGCGACCCGGCCTACGGCATCGCCACGCCCGTCGCCAACGCCGTCGCCGAGATTCGCACCGAGCTCTCGCCGCTCTCGCTGCTCGACGCCCTGCTCAAGGTGGAGGACGAGCTGGGGCGCGTGCGCAAGCCGGGCGAGGAGGGCCACGGGCCGCGCACCATCGACTGCGACCTGGTGTGGATGGAGGGGGAGACGCACGCCGGCGCCAAGCTCACGCTGCCGCACCCGCACCTCGGCGAGCGCGACTTCGTGCTCGTGCCGATGGAGGACCTCATGCACGACCCGGTGCGCTTCCTCACGCACTCGGGCGTCGCCGTGGCCGAGCCGGAGAACCGCCTGGGGCACATCCGCAAGGACCTGGGCGAGGTTCCCTGGCCGGCCTAGCCACCCGCCACGCCCGAGCGACAGCCTGCGTCCCCCAAAGAAGTGCGCACGCAATCGGAATGGCGATCTCGCACACGGCAAAAAGTGCGCATGCAATTCGCGTCTCCACAATCGACCTGGGGTTTTGTCGTCTGAAAATGAAAAAGCCCATTTGCGTGCACACTTTTCGCGAATGGGAGGGTGTTGTGTGCACACTTTCCCGGGGCCGCTCGCGCCCTGCGGCCCCGCTCAGGCGTCGACGCGCACGATGCCCCGGACGCCTGCCGCCTTGAACGCCGCCACCTGCTCGTCGGTCATGCCGGAATCGGTGATCAGTAGGTCGACGGTGCCGGGCAGCCCATAGACGAAGCTCGAGTCCACATCGACCTTGGAGCTGTCCGCGAGCACCACATGGTAGTCGGAGCGCTCGAGCATGAGCTCGTTGACGCGCATCTCCTGCGCCACGTTGGTGGTGAGCCCGCGTGCGGACGAGATGCCCGAGCAGCTCAGGAAGCACTTGTCGGCCTTCGCGGCGCGGATGCTCGCCAGCGCGAACTCGCCCGTCATCGACCACTTGGGGACGCGGATCTCGCCGCCGGTGAGGATCATGGTCGAGGCGGGCGGCAGCTGGGCGTCGAGCGCCCGTCCGTTGTTGGTGACGAAGGTGACGTTCTCGGCGACCACGTGCTCGAGGATGCCGAGCGCCGTGGTGCCGGTGTTGATGAAGACGATGTCGCCATTCTCCACGAGGGAGGCCGCGTACTCGGCGATGGCCTGCTTGCGGCGCTCGACCTCCGCCTCCGAGCCCACGAGCGCGGAGGGGGCGAGCATCGCATGCCCGTAGCTGCGCGTGACGAGACCCTGCCCTGCGAGGGCATCCAGGTCGCGGCGGATGGTGAGGCTGGATACGCCGAAATCGCGGGCAAGCCCCGCAACCTCGACGCGCCCCTCGCGCTCGAGGCGCCGCATGATCTCCTCGCGGCGATTGCTTACGAATGACATGACGCTCCCCCCGAGTGAGATTACCTGCTGCTTAAGGTAACTGAGATAGAAATAGCGCAAAACGTTCAATCGTCCAACGTCAAAGTTAGCCATGACCATAACTCGCAAAAAATGAACCGTTCGCCGTATTTTTATGAACGTTCACCCTATTTGGGCATCATAAATCGTTCACAAAAGCACATACCTAACTATCTTTTGCGACAAACGTACAAAATAAACGCTACCATCTGAACGTTCTGAATGTTAGCCGGCAACAAAGTGCGGTGAGCCGCACTCGCCACAGAGGAGAGGCCGAGGGGAGGTGAAGCACATGCTGCTGCGAGAGATCTACGAGCAGAAGCACTATGCATTCGTGGAGGGAGAGCTCAGCTGGCAAGACGCCGTCCGCGAGAGCTGCAAGCCCCTCGAGGCCGACGGCACCTGCGACGAGCGCTACGCAGAGGAGATCGTCGCCTGCATCGAGAAGCACGGCCCGTACATCATCATCACGCCGAACGTAGCGATGCCGCATTCCACCGAGGGAGCCGAGGGCGCGCACAAGACCGCCATCGGCTTCATGCACACGAGCGAATGGGTGAGCTTCGGCGACGAGCCCGACCAGAAGGTCAAGACCTTCTTCACGCTCTGCTCGACCGATCCCGAGGCGCACCTGCAGAACATGCAGCGCCTCGTGAACACGCTGCTCAACGAGGAGGCCCTCGAGCGTCTCAAGAACATCGAGACCCCCGAGGAGCTCCTCGAGATCGACGCCATCGTCGGCGACGAGTAGCAACGCGCCCGAGCAACCATCTGCACGTCAACACGGGGAGGTAACTACATGGATATCCTGATGACAGCTTGGCAGTTCTTTGCCAACAACATCCTCACGCAGCCCGCGTACTTCATCGGCCTCATGGTCATCGTCGGCTACATCCTGCTCGGCAAGCCCTGGTACGAGGTGCTCGCCGGCTTCGTCAAGGCCACCGTCGGCTACCAGATCCTCGCGGTCGGCTCCGGCGGCCTCGTCAGCTCCTTCCGCCCGGTCCTCGTGGGCCTCAAGGACAAGTTCAACCTCGACGCCATGGTCATCGACCCGTACTTCGGCCAGAACGCCGTCCAGGCGGGCCTCGAGGATGCGTCCGGCCCCGCCTTCATCGCGGGCAACAGCTTCTCGCAGGTCATGCTCCTGCTGCTGCTCGCCTTCATCCTCAACATCGTGCTGGTGGCCCTTCGCAAGTGGACCAAGTGCCGCGCCATCTTCACCACCGGCCACGTCCAGATGCAGCAGGCCTCCACGGCCTTCTGGCTGGTGCTCTTCGCCTTTGGCGGCCACCTGGCCGGCGATAGCCCGCTCGCGCTCATCATCATGACCGTGCTGCTCGGCGCCTACTGGGCCGTCGGCACCAACCTCGTGGTCGGCGTCACCCAGGAGCTCACCGACGGTGCCCGCTTCTCCGTCGCCCACCAGCAGATG
>CACZNT010000193.1 GCA_902782635.1 uncultured Coriobacteriaceae bacterium | reverse complement strand
AGCGCGTGGGTGGCAACCGTGCGGGCGCTCACGTGGAAGACGGAGGGCAGCTGCTCGGCCGCGATCTTGTACATGTTGGGGATCATGAGCAGCAGGCCCTGCGACGCCGTGTAGGTGGTGGTGATGGCGCCAGCGCCGAGCGAGCCGTGGACGGTGCCGGCGGCTCCCGCCTCAGACTGCATCTCGATGACCCTCACCTTGGTGCCGAAGATGTTCTTCTGCCCCTGGGCCGCCCACTGGTCGACGTAGTCGGCCATCGGGCTGGACGGCGTGATCGGGTAGATGCCCGCCACCTCGGTGAACGCGTAGCTCACGTACGCCGCGGCGTTGTTGCCGTCCATTGACTTGAATTTTCTTGCCATATCCTCTCCTGCCTTGTCGTTCGGACGCCCTCTCCCGAGCGCCCGTTCCTTCCCCTAAGGCATGGCCGCCGGATGGAAACTGCGGCCTGCACAGATATATTTATTATGGCGCAAGCACATGGCTGGCCCGTCGAGAAATGAGCATCGTCCATATGGGCCTTGACCCTGGCCGTATGCATAAGGCGGGCCCTCGTTTGCTTACGTTGTATCTTATGACATGGCGGAGAGGGCTACCCCTTTTGCAGTGCGTGCGAGATAATCCCGTCACCGGCAGGCACAAGCGCGAGGAGGCGACCATGGCGGACGAGCAGGTGCTCGCTCTCGAAAGCAACTTCGTCCTGGGCGACCCCGCCCTGGTCTGTCGCTGGCGCCTCGCCTCCGCGAAGCTCCCCCTCGAGACCCGCCACCTCAAGGCGCTGCGCGAGCGCACGGTGAACGGCGCGCGCGTGAGCACGCAGCTCGTCGCCTGGGCCAAGCAGCACATCGAGTGGACGCTGGGCGATGGCGCGGCGGCAAATCCCGACGGCGTGCTGATGATCGTCGTCGACGGGGCCGGCCAGGCGGCGATGTCCGTGGGTCCCTATGAGCCCCTCGCATCGCGCGGCTGCCACGCGCTCGCGCGCCGGGCGACCTCGTCGTTGCGCGAGGCCCGCACCACCGGCGTCGCACCGGAGATGCTCTGGGTGATTCGCGACGGCACGCTCTACCAGGGAATCGAAGAGGGAATGCGCTCGTCCGGCGTCGCGTCGCTCGTACGCGACCTCGCCAAGACGCTGGGCATCCCCCTCGTGCGCGAATCGGGACTTCCCGACGTCGTGAGGCGCAGCCGCGCCGGCATCGACGAGATGCTGCTCACCTCCGACGAGCATGGCGTCGTCGTCGCGTCCGACAAGGGCGGCCCCATGGCGCGCCGCCTCGCCGAGAGCTACCTCACCCTCCTCGCAAAGGTGTGACATAAGACACTTTGGGGACAGGCACCAAAGTGTCTTATTCGCCGCGCGACATAACAAAAGGGACAGGTTTCGTGCAGATGAGCCGCATGTACCCGGCATCTGCTAAAGTGTGGGCATCGAACGGCGCTGTGACTGACGGGTAATCGTGGTCACCACGGTGGAGCAGCGCCGCACATACGCCGACCGTCTGGGCAAGCCACTTCCGCGAGGGGGCTTGCCCTTTTGCATATTCGGGCAGGCCAGAAGAGAGGAGCGACCGTGCAAGACCTCATCCAACTGCTGGAATCGAACCCCTATCCGGGACGCGGCATCGTCGTCGGCACATCGGCCGACGGGCAGCCGACCGTCTTCTACTGGATCATGGGGCGCAGCGCGAACAGCCGCAACCGCATCTTCTCCACAACCGACGATGGCATCCGCACCGAGGCCCACGACCCGAGCGCGGTCGAGGACCCCTCCCTCATCATCTACCACCCCGTCCGCACGATGGGCAGCTCGCTCGTCGTCACCAACGGCGACCAGACCGACACCATCGTCGAGGCCGGCGAGATGCGCGCGGCCTGCATGACGCGCGAGTTCGAGCCCGACGCGCCCAACTTCACCCCGCGCATCTCCTGCGTGCTGGCCGACGATGGGTCGTTCGAGCTCTCCATCCTCAAGCGCGCCGCCGACGGGAGCTGCCTGCGCGAGTTCTTCTGCTACGAGGGCGCGCCAGCCGGCGAGGGCTACCTGCTCACCACCTACGAGGGCGACGGCGACCCGCTGCCCAGCTTCTCCGGCGAGCCGGTGCACGTGAGCATGCCCGCCGCCGCGGCCGCATGGGCTGCGCTCAACGCTGAGAACAAGGTGTCCATGTACGCCAAGGTCGGCGACGAGGTGACCCTCTTCAACAAGCACCTCGGCGACTAGCCGCAAAACGTGACGAAAGGATTCTCGATGAACGAGCTAGAGCTCAAGTACGGCATGAACCCCAACCAGAAGCCCGCGCGCATCTTCATGAAGGACGGCTCCGACCTGCCCGTCACCGTCCTACAGGGCAAGCCCGGCTTCATCAACTTCCTCGACGCCCTCAACTCCTGGCAGCTCGTGCGCGAGCTCAAGGAGGCCACCGGCATGCCCGCCGCGGCCAGCTTCAAGCACGTCTCGCCGGCAGGCGCCGCCGTCGGCAAGCCGCTCTCCGAGGTCGACCGACAGATCTACTTCGTGCCCGACGACATGCCAGAGCCCAGCGCCATCGCCTGCGCCTACATCCGCGCGCGCGGCGCCGACCGCATGTCCTCCTACGGCGACTT
>CACZNT010000192.1 GCA_902782635.1 uncultured Coriobacteriaceae bacterium | reverse complement strand
GTGGCCACGCTGTGGCCCATTTGTGGCCAACAACACACCAACGAGCCGTTTACCTGCGACTCCTCGGCTTTGGGAATAAGGTAGTGAAACTACGTTCCCTAGCTCCCGAACCGTGCGCGCTACCAAACTGCGCCACCACCCGGAGTGCAAGTAAGAATACTAGCAGATTGGCGGCTCCGTGGGGCGAACATCCTTGCTTCGCCATATGCGGGCCGCACGAACCCACCAATCCGGATGCTCCAAGGCGATTCGCGCATGGCATTGGCGGGCGATATCCTCGGTCTCGCAGATGGCAAAGCAGCAGCTACCCGACCCGCAGACCGTAGCCCCGAGCACCTCGCCGCAGTCGCGCAGCGCGTCCAATGCGTCGTCGACCTGAGGTGCGAGGGAGCGCGCCACATGCTCGAGGTTGTTGAAGAGAAGCTCCCCCACGGCACGCGCATCGCCCCTCTCGAGGGCCGCGCACATGGGCTCGGGATCCTTGGGCTCCACGGGGGTGCGGTCGAAGCACGCATAGGCCTCGACCGTGCTCACGCCAGCTCCCGCGGCACGTGCCAGCACCACCCAGATCTCACCCGTGCGCTCGATGGCGCGAACGGGAACGTCTCCCCCGCCGGCGAGCAGCGTCGGGACGGGATCGAGGAAGAAGGGCACGTCGGCGCCGACGGCACGCGCAGCAGCCTGCACGCGCTCGTCCGCAACCGAGAGGCCGTGCATCGAGCAGAGGGCGCGAAGCACCGCCCCGGCATCGCTCGATCCGCCGCCCAGGCCGGCCTGCGAGGGAATCTGCTTCTCGATGCGCACCTCCACGGGCCCCACGCCGTCCACGCGTGCGGCCAGCTCGACCCACGCCCGGTATGCCGTGTTCTGCTCCTGCGCGAACTCCGCCTCGGGGGTGCAGGTAACCGTCGTGTCCGCGGCAGGCTCGACGTCCACCCAGTCGCACACGTCCACGGCGGCCATCAGCGAATCGACGCGATGGTAGCCGCGCTCGTCGCGCCCGGGATGGACGCCCAGATGAAGATTGACCTTTGCCGGGGCCGCGATGCGCACGATGCTGCGATCGGACTCGAGAACTGACTACTCGACCGGGGCTTCCTCGACCACGAAGTCGAAGAGGCGCTCGCTGGTGTCGGCATCGTAGAGCTCGACGGTGCCCGTGAGGACGTCGACGTACTGGTAGGACTGGCGCGCCGTGCGGCCGCGCTTCTCCTCCACCTCGACCACGAACAGCGAGGGATGGGCCTGGACGAGCGTGCCCATGCGCTCGATGATGCGGCTGCGGCCCATGTTGGCCTTGACGCGCAGGCGCGTGCCCTGCATCTCGACGAGCGAGTCGTGGATCTGGTCGACCCTGTTGACGGGCATGAAGTCGCTTTCCATGGATACCTCCAACGTGGCATGCCACGCGATGTCATCTATCGAGCCGAAGGGTTATTTTACGCTCTGCAGCACGCTTTCTCAACGTTTCCGCAGCATTTGCACAGGATTCCACCAAGGTGAGAGAGGGCGGCCTCTTCCCCATTACTCCCAGCGGGACTTGTAGATGTACTTGTCCACCTTCACCAGCTCGTCGAAGCCCCAGTCCTCCCAGAGGTCACGGTAGAGCGGGCGGAAGCCGCAGGCCTCCATCAACCTCGCCGAGGCGACGTTCTCCACCATCACATGGGCCGTGATGGTGCGCATGCCTGCCGGCCGAAGCTACCAGATGAAGTTGCTCTTGAGCGCCTCGCCGTTGTCGACGAGGAGGTCCTCCCCCGTCATCGAGCGGTTGGCCGTGCACATGAAGTGAGCGAGTTCGGCGATCTCCTCGGGATCGGCCCACTTGCCGAGGAGCGTCTCGGCGAGCACGGCGGCGTGGAGCTCCTCGCTCTCCAGGATGTGCGCGTTCGACTCGGTGTTCACCCCGCCCGGCGAGATGGAGTTCACCGTGATGCCGCGCGGGGCCAGCCTGAGCGCGAGGTTCTTCATGTAGCCGACGATGCCGGCCTTGCTGGCCACGTAGCGCGGAAACTCCGAGCCCGTGCGCGCCGACGCCGACGCGATGAAGAGCACCGACCTCAGGGCGGGGCTCTCGACGAAGGACTCGGCGAAGCGGATGGTTCCCATGAGGTTGACGTCGATGGCCGCGTCGTCATCCTGCGTGCCGGCGCAGCAGACGATGGCCTCCGGGTCGGGTACGCCGAGCCCGGCCGGCAGCTCGTCGCAGATGTCGTGGATGATGTGGTGGTAGCTGGGGTGCTCTATGCTGGGCGCCACGATGTCGAAGCCCCAGACCTCATGGCCTGCGGCGAGGAAGCGCTCGGCAATGGCGCGCCCGATCCCTCCCGAAGTGCCGCTTGCGACAACCACCATCTCGTGCTCCCAGCGCTAGGCCGTGCGCGACGAGGCGCGCTCGGCGAGGATGCCCTTGGTGAGACGATACCCCAAAGGCGAGAACAGCACCTCGAAGAGCAGCTCGAGGAGCGCCCCGGTGATGGCGCAGGTGACGCACTGCACGGGCGTCCACCCGAAGAAGGTCCTGCTCACGAGCAGGGCGAAGACGAGGTTGTCGACGAACTGCCCCACGAAGGTGGACACGTAGGCGCGCGTGGCGAAGGCGCCGAAGCCATTGTCGTCGGAGATGAGCTGGCCGATGGCGGCGTTGAGGTAGTTGTTCGAGACGGCCGAGATGACGAAGGCCACGGAGCTGCCGAGGATGATGAACCACGTGCCGCGGAAGGTCTCGTCGAGCGCGGCGTTGATCACGCCCTCGCTGCCCTCGACGAAGCTCGCGCTCCACTCGCCCGGCACGAGGCTTGCGAAGAAGAACATGAGCGCCACCACGAGGTTTGCCCCCAGGGCGACGATCGAGAGCTGCGAGGTGGCCTTGGGGCCGAAGCACTTCGTGAGCACGTCCATCGACAGGAACGCCATCCACGAGAACAGCAGGCCGCAGTCGAGCGCGAGCCAGCTGACGCCGGTGGCGATGCTCTTGTTGGCGAGCAGGTTCATGCAGACGATGGACAGCACCATCATCGTGACGATGAGCGGCGGGGCTTCGCGGAGGAGTCGCCGGAGCTCGGGGAGGTGGGATGTGTTTGGGGACATGATTGGTCTCCTTGTTTTTTTAGAGGTGGGTGACAAGCAAACACCTTCCTGCAACGGACGGCATTGTAGCAGACGGCTGGTGTGGCTGGGTAAGACACTTTGGGGACAGGCACCGAGCTGTCTTACCCAGCCACACGCCGGCCAGTCGTACAATCAACACGTCAACCATCACCCCCCCTGGAGGAACACCATGAACGAGGCACGACTGCAGCGCGTCCGCGAGAACCTCGCCGAGCTCGGGCTCTCGCAGGCCCTCATCTGCGACCCGCTCTCCATCTACTACCTCACCGGCTACCTCACCCAGCCCTTCGAGCGCTTCTTCGGCCTGCTCGTCGGCGAGGGCGGCGCCACGCTGTTCTGCAATCGCCTCTTCCCTGACGCGAGCGGGTGCGGGGCCGAGGTGGTCTGCTTCGACGACACCGACGATCCCGTGGCTCTCGTCGCCGGGCGCATCGACGGCGCTGAGCGCCTGGGCGTTGACAAGGACCTCGCCGCGCGCTGGCTCGTCCCCCTGCTCGAACGCGGGGTCGTGACCGACGTGGCGCTGGCGTCGGCTGCGGTGGACGCCGCCCGCTCCATAAAGGACGACGAGGAGCGCGAGCTCATGCGCCGCGCCTCGGCCGCCAACGACGAGGCGATGGGCTGGCTGCGCAGCCAGGTCCGCTCGGGCAAGAGCGATCTCGAGATCGCCGAGGGCCTGCTCGGCGTCTACCGCGAGCTGGGGGCCGAGGGCTTCTCCTTCGACCCCATCGTGAGCTTCGGCGCCAACGCCGCCGACCCCCACCACGAGCCGGACGGGACCCGCGGCCGGGAGGGCGACGTCGTGCTCTTCGACGTCGGCTGCCTGCAGGCGGGCTACTGCTCCGACATGACGCGCTGCTTCTTCCTGGGCGAACCCGACGCGCGGGCGCGTGAGGTGTACGAGCTGGTGCGCGCGGCCAACGACGCTGGGCGCGCTGCCGTGAGGCCGGGTGCCGTCATGTCGGACATCGACCATGCCGCGCGTGCCGTCATCGAGGATGCCGGCTACGGCGAGTTCTTCACCCACCGCCTCGGCCACCAGATCGGCCTCTCGGTGCACGAGCCGGGCGACGTGTCCGCCGCCAATGGCGGGCAGGCGCAGGAGGGCATGGTGTTCTCCATCGAGCCGGGGATCTACCTGGAGGGGTCGGTCGGCGTGAGGATCGAGGATCTGATGCTCGTGACGGCGGAGGGCGGCGAGTGCCTCAACGCCTACCCGCGCGAGCTCGAAGTCCTGTAAAACTGGCAGCGGATACCTGTCCCTTTTGTCATGACAAAGGGGACTGTCCCCTTTGTCATATTCGAGAGGAGCGGGGATGAGGACGGAGATTGCCGGAGAGCTTGCGCTCGTCACCGGAGCGGGAAGCGGCATCGGACAGGCCATCGCCTGCCGCATAGCGGAACTGGGCGCCGAGGTCATCATCGTGGGGCGCACGGCCTCGCGGCTCGACGAGACGGCGGGGCGCATCCGCGAGGCGGGTGGCAGCTGCGAGACCATCGTCTGCGACCTCACCGACGTCGCGGCCGTCGAGCAGATGATGGCCGACATCGCTGAGCGCCACGGGCGGCTCGACATCGTCGTCAACAACGCCGGGCTCGCGCTCAACAAGCCCTTCGCCGAGACCTCCGTCGAGGAGTTTGACGCGATCATGGCAACCAACGTCCGCGCGCCCTTCATCATCCTGCGCGCGGCGCTGCCACTCCTGCGGGCGTCCGGCAAGGGCGAGATCATCAACATCGGGTCGACCTCGGCGCATGCCGGCTATCCCGACCAGTCGATCTACACGGCGAGCAAGCACGCCCTCCTGGGGATGAGCAAGTCGCTCGCGAACGAGGAGTACGAGCGCGGGGTGCGCGTCCACGTGATCAGCCCGGGCGGCGTGCTCACCGACATGGTGCGCATCGCCCGCCCCGACCTCGGGGACACGCCGATGATCACGCCGGACGACATGGCCGACGTGGCGGAGTACATGCTGTGCCACCGCACCGACGCCGTCATCGACGAGATTCGCCTGCACCGCAGCGGCAAGGAGCCCTTCGCCTAGCGCTTCCCCCGGCATGACAGTCTGGGGACAGGCACCGAAGTGTCGTATCCGAACTCAGATATGACACTTCGGTGCCTGTCCCCAGACTGTCATGCCGCCGACCAGAGAAAACCTGACAGATGCTCGGGTAACTTGTCAGATCACGGATACCGCTAGACCAGCGCGAGGGCCTCCTCGTCGGCCACCACTACGCAGTTGGTGTGCAGCTGCAGGATGGACGCCGGCACCTTGGGCGTCACCGGCCCGAGGATCATGTCGTGCACCGCCTGGGCCTTGTCGGAACCCGTCGCGGCCACGAGGATCATCTTCGCGTGCATGATGGTCTGCACGCCCATGGTGTAGGCCTGGCGCGGCACATCCTCGGCGCGGTCGAAGAGGCGGCTGTTGGCCTCGATCGTGCTCTCGGTGAGGTCGACCTGGTGCGTCCCCTTGGAGAACACGTCGTCAGGCTCGTTGAAGCCGATGTGCCCGTTGCGCCCGATGCCCAGGAGCTGCAGGTCGACGTAGCCCGCCTCCTTCACCAGCGCATCGTACTCGGCACACGCCGCCTCGGCATCGAGGTTCTCGCCATTGGGGATATGCGTGTTGGCGAGGTCGATGTTGATGTGGTCGAAGAAGTTGTCGCGCATGAAGTAGTGGTAGCTCTGGACGTTGTCGTGCGAGAGGCCGCAGTACTCGTCGAGGTTGTAGGCCGACACCTCGGCAAAGTCGACGTCGCCCTTCTCATACCACTTGATGAGCTGCTGATAGGCGCCGATGGGCGTGGTGCCGGTGGCAAGACCCAGCTTGGAGTCGGGCTTCAGGATGACCTGCGCCGAGATGATGTTGGCGGCCTTGCGGCTCATGTCCTCGTAGTCCTTGCAGCGGATGACCTTCATGGTGCCTCTCCCGTTCGTCGTCGTTGACAGGTTTCTTACAGCTTAGATGTTAGCCACACTCGCCTGCGCCCATGCCAACGATCTTGGCCGAGAGGTCGGCCAGGGCATGGAACCTGTGCGAGATGGCGTTCTTCTCCTCGGGCTCGAGCTCGGCCATCGTCTTGCCGGGCGTGTCGTCGGGCAGAAAGAGCGGGTCATAGCCGAAGCCGTTGGTCCCACGTGGCGTGTGGCCGATGCGACCCTCGCAGTCGCCCTCGCCGCCCACGCTCGACCCGTCGGCGCGCGCCAGCACCACCGCCGAGTGGAAGCGCGCGGTGCGCTGCTCATCGGGGACGTCGGCCATGCGCGCCATCAGCTTCTCGTTGTTGGCGGCGTCGTCGCCGTGGACGCCCGCCCAGCGCGCCGAGTAGATTCCCGGCTCGCCGTCGAGGGCGTCCACCACGAGGCCGGAATCGTCGGCGACGGCGAGCTCGAGGCCCGTCTCGGCCAGCGCGGCGCGGGCCTTGATGAGGGCGTTCGCCGCGAAGGTGTCGCCATCCTCCACCGGGTCCTCGAAATCGCCGAGGTCGCCCAGGGCCACGAAGTCCATACCGTCCATCACCGGACCCAGGATTGCCTGGATCTCGACGAGCTTGTGCGCGTTGCCGGTGGCCACCACCACCGTGCGCGCCGGGTCGCAGGATGCGATGTCGATGCGTGCCATCTTTCCCCTTTCGATTGCCGCTCAGCCGCGCGGCTAGGAGCGAAATCCCGTCACCTCGTTTTGCAGGGCGCAGAGGCGCTCGATGCCGGCCGTACCCAGGTCGAGCAGGGCGTCGAGGTGCGCGCGATCGAACGGCGTGCGCTCGCCCGTCCCCTGGATCTCGACGATGCGGCCGTCGTCGGTGCCCACGAGGTTCATGTCCACCTCGGCGTGGCTGTCCTCGGGATAGTCGAGGTCGAGCAGCAGCCGGCCGTCAACCATCCCCATCGAGACGGCGGCCACCTGGCCCGTCAGCGGGAAGCGCTTGATCTGGCCGGCCTCGAGCCACGCCTGGAGCGCGTCGTGCAGTGCCACCCAGGCGCCGGTGACGCTGGCCGTGCGCGTGCCGCCGTCGGCCTGGATGACGTCGCAGTCCACCGTCACCGTGATCTCGCCGAGGGCACGCAGGTCGCACACCGTGCGCAGGCTGCGGCCGATGAGGCGCTCGATTTCCATGGAGCGACCCTTGCGACCGTTTTGCTCGCGCTTGGTGCGCTTGGACGTGGAGGCGGGCAGCATCGCGTACTCGGCCGTCACCCAGCCGGCGCGTGCGCCCTTGCGCCATGCGGGGACCGTGTCCTCGATAGTCGCCGTGCAGAGCACGCGCGTGTCGCCGAACTCGGCCATGCACGAGCCGAGCGCATTCTTCATGACGTCGCGCGTGAGCGTGACGGGGCGCATCTCGCCCTCCGCCCGCCCGAACGAGCGCGTGGCCTGGCTGGTATCTGGCATGGCACCTCCATGTGTCGCTTGGTTGAGACCAGCACTACTTTAGTGAAGTCGTGATGGCAGGACAATGACGGAGGTGGGGTGGGTGACGCTGTGGTCCCGCCGTCAACCAACATCCCGTTGGGCCTTCCAGGCCGGATGGGCCCCTGACCGGCCCGGCGCCAGACGCTTTGTTGGTTAGTGACGTTGCCGTCCCGCCGTCAACCAACATCCCGTCGGCCAATCCGCCTCGAACGACCCCCTGACCGGGTCGGCGGCAGACGCTTTGTTGGTTAGTGACCTTGCCGTCCCGCCGTCAACCAACATCTCGTCAGCCCATCCGCCTCGAACGACCTCTGACCGGGCTACGGGCAGACGCTTTGTTGGTTAGTGACGTTGCTGTCCCGCCGTCAACCAACATCCCATTGGCCAATCCGCCACGAACGACCCCCTGACCGGCCCGGCGCCAGACGCTTTGTTGGTTAGTGACCTTGCCGCCCCGCCGTCAACCAACATCCAGTCGGGCCTTCCGCCACGAACGACGCCCTTACCGGGCTACAGACAGACGCTATGTTGGTTAGCGACCCGACAGCGAACCGTTCCCCTCATCGGAACAACCCTCTTTGGGCGCTCCCACCGTGTCGAAGAGCAGCCTCTGGGCCACGCGAAACTCCGGCTCCCCCATCAGCGACCCAATCTGATCGAAGAGGCCGGCCATACCCGCCTGATCCATGGCATCGCACAGCTTGAGGGCGTAGCGCCGATACCGGCCGGGCGTGCGAATGTCATACGCCGTCGCTGGGAACACCTTCCACCCACACACCTGATAGTCCTGGATGCGGCGCACATCCGCCTCGTGACGCTCGCCCGAATCGTGCCAATCGTGACCCTCGTGCTCGATGGCCACCTTGAGCCCCGACCACTGCAGATCGGGCTTCAGACCGGGGAAGTCCATGAGCCGGCGCTGGTGCGGCGTGCATGCCATGGGCTCGTTGAGCAGGGGCCGCGGCAGCTCGAGCCCGCCAAGGCGCGCCGGCAGCGTGAGCGCCAGGTAGTGCAGCGTCTCCATGGGCGAAGCCGAACCTCCGGCGACGAGCGCAACGGCTTCGCGCGCCAGCAACGCCCCATGGAGAGCTCGCAGCTTGTCGAGCTCTTTCCGCAGGTCCTTGACGCTAATCAGCGGCGTCAGCATGAAAGCACAATCGCCGTCTCTGGGATGGATGGGATGCCGCGCAAAGCTGCCCGTGAGCTCCATGGCGATGGACGCCAGCCGCAGGAGGGCCTCCGCGTGAGTGGACCTGCACTGGTTGATGAGCTTCTGGAAGTTGGAGGCGATGGTCACGAGGCAGAGCGCGGGTCCGGCGACATGATGGCCGTCGCGAGCGCTTGCCCCCAGTTCGTCGCGCAGCCATGCTGGGATGTCCAGGTCGTAGAAGGATCCTGCCGGAAGAGGCGACGTGCAGAGGGTACCCCTCACCACGCGCGAGCAGAAGCGCCGCTGGCCGGAGGGGGACATGAGCATCACGCGTCGTTGCCCATCGAAGCCGCTCATCGAGGCAAGTCCCGGGATCTCGAAACGCCGCAGCGAGAAACGTTGCCCGCGGACCGTGGGCTCAAGAGGGGTGTCCGCAGGCAGAAGGCGGATGTCCTCCCTGCTGCGGATCTCCCTGATGATCGAGAGCGCGTGCATGTCGACGATGTAGTAGTCCATGGCTCAAGCGTAGGGAGGGCGTCTAACAGGATTACCCCCTTGAGCTGACAGCCATCTGACAAACCATGTCGTAATGCCTGGTTAGAGTACCTGTTGACGGAGGCGGTACGGATCGGGCTCGATGGTCGACTTCATCAGTTTTCTATAGATGGGGGCGGGGCGGGTGACGGTGCGGGTGGTGGTGGTGGTGTGGGTGATAGCTAACCAACATCGCGTTGGTGGTTTCGGGCCGATTGGGCCCCTGACCGGGTCGGCGGCTGGTGCTTTGTTGGTTAGTGACCTTGCCGTCCCGCCGTCAACCAACATCCCGTCGGCGGTTTCGGGCCGGATGGGCCCCTGACCGGGCTGGCGGCAGACGCTTTGCTGGTTGGCGACGTTGCCGTCCTAGCGTCAACCAACATCACGTCGGCGGTTTCGGGCCGATTGGGCCCCTGACCGGGTTGGCGGCAGACGCTTTGTTGGTTAGTGACCTTGCCGTCCCGCCGTCAACCAACATC
>CACZNT010000191.1 GCA_902782635.1 uncultured Coriobacteriaceae bacterium | reverse complement strand
CGCGACATGTACCAGCTCTCCACCGAGAACGTCAAGATCGTGAGCACCAAGAAGGGCACGTCCGACGTCGCCATCATGACGCCCGACACGGTGGAGGACCTCTACCACGGCATCACGCCCGAGCTGGTGACCGACTTCTATGGCCTCAAGGACGACTCGTCCGACAACATCCCCGGCGTGCCCGGAATCGGCCCCAAGAAGGCGGCGGCCCTCATCGTCGAGTACGGCTCGCTCGAGGGCGTTATCGAGCACGCCGACGAGGTGCCGGGCAAGATGGGCGAGAACCTGCGCGCGCACATTGACGATGCGCGCCTCTCGCGCGAGATCGCGACCATCATGTGCGATGCCCCCATCGAGATGGACCTGGCCAGCGCGAGCTTCCCCACCTTCGACCCGGCGGAGGTGCAGCGCGCCTTCGCCGCGCTCGGCTTCACCGGCATGACGCAGCGCCTGCTCAAGCTGGGCGGCGCACAATCTGCGGAGGTCTCGACCGCGCAGACGGCGGAGCTCGGCGCCCCGGTTTCCGGCGATGAGGCCGCACGGCTCGTCGATGACGCGCTCGCAGCTGGCGCCTGGCTGGGCCTCGCCTGGGAGGAGTCGGAGCCCAGCGGCAGGCTGCAGCTTTCCTTTGACGACGAGCCCGAGGAGGCGTCCGCCCGCCTCTGGGTGGCGTCTGCGGATGGCATCGGCCATGTGGATGCCCCCGACGCCCTGGCGACGCTGGAGCGGATCGCGCGCGAGGGCCGCATCGCCTGCGCTGACGTCAAGGCCCTGCTCCATCACCTCATTCCGGCGGACATGTCGCTTCCCGCGTCGCTCGAGGTAGGTGCCCTCGATCCCGCGCGTCTCTTCGACATCGGCGTTGCCGGGTACCTGCTCGATTCGGAGCGCTCCTCCTACGAGCCCGTGGCGCTCGCGCAGGCGCGCCTCGAGCTCCTGCTTCCCGACCCGACGGACGACATCCCGCAGGCGGCGCTCGATGCCCATGCGTCGCTGCTCCTCGTGGGCCCGCTGCGCGAGGCCATGGCCGCTGATGGCTGCGAGGAGCTCTTCGACGAGGTCGAGATGCCGCTCCTGCCGGTCCTGCTCGAGATGGAGCGTGAGGGCCTGCACGTCGACCCGTCGATTCTGGCCAGCCAATCGGCCGAGCTGGGCGCCGAGGTGGAGCGCATGGTGGGCGAGCTGCACGAGGCGGCGGGCGAGGAGTTCAACGTCGACTCTCCCATGCAGCTCTCGCACGTGCTCTTCGACGTCCTGGGGCTTCCCACCAAGGGCCTCAAGAAGACCCAGCGCGGCTTCTACTCCACCAGCGCCGACGTGCTGGCCGATCTTGCGCGCCACCATGGCATCGTGGCGAAGGTGCTGGAGTATCGCGAGCGCGCGAAGATCAAGAGCACCTACCTCGATGCGCTGCCCGCGCTCGTGGCGGGTGATGGTCGCATCCACACCACCTTCAACCAGACGGTGGCGGCCACGGGGCGTCTCTCCAGCTCCGACCCGAACCTGCAGAACATCCCCACGAGAAGCGAGCTGGGCCATCGTGTCCGCCAGGCGTTCACCGTGCCCGAGGGCTGCGTCTTCCTGGCCTGCGACTACTCGCAGATCGAGCTGCGCCTGCTCGCGCACCTCTCCGGCGACGAGCACCTGGTGGCGGCGTTCAACGAGGGGGCGGATTTCCACGCGGCCACGGCGGCGCGCGTCTTCTCGACGAGCGTCGACGAGGTCACGCCCGAGATGCGCAGCCGCGCCAAGGCCGTGAACTTCGGCATCGTCTACGGCCAGCAGGCCTACGGGCTCGCGAGCTCGCTCAAGATTCCCGTCTATGAGGCGCAGGAGATGATCGACCGCTACTTCGAGGTGTATCCCGGCGTGCGGAGCTTCCTCGACGGCCAGATCGCCTTCGCGCGCGAGCACGGTTGGGTGGAGACGATGTATGGCCGCAAGCGCCACATCCAGCAGATCAACGCGCGCAACTTCCAACAACGGGCGTTTGGCGAGCGCACGGCCATGAACCACCCCATGCAGGGGAGCGCGGCCGACATCATCAAGATCGCGATGGTGCGGGTGGCCGAGCGCCTGCGTGCGGAGGGCCTGTCCAGCCGCCTCGTGCTGCAGATCCACGACGAGCTGGATTTCGAGGTCCCCGAGGCGGAGGTCGAGCAGCTCTCCGCGCTCGTGCGCGAGACCATGGAGGGCGTGGCCGAGCTGGCGGTGCCCCTCATCGCGGACGTTTCGTATGGCCCGAACTGGGCCGAGGCAAAGTAGGGGAGGACGCCATGGCCGAGAGTCGCGTGACGCATGTGGTCATATACACCGACGGCTCGTCGAGGGGAAACCCCGGGCCGGGCGGCTATGGGGCGGTGCTTCGCTATGTGGACCGCGCGGGCGAGGAGCATGTGAAGGAGCTCTCCTGCGGGTACGAGCTCACCACCAATAATCGCATGGAGCTCATGGCGGCCATCGTCGCGCTCGAGGCGCTCACCAGGCCCTGCGAGGTCGAGCTGCACTCCGACAGCCAGTACGTGGTGAACGCCTTCAACGAGCGCTGGATCGAGGGTTGGATCGCGCGCGGCTGGAAGACGTCGGGGCGTCAGCTGGTGAAGAACCCCGACCTCTGGAAGCGCCTGCTCGCGGCCGTGGAGCCGCATGACGTGACATGGATCTGGGTGAAAGGGCATGCCGGCGAGCCGCTCAACGAGCGTGCCGACGAGCTGGCGACGATGGCGGCCGACGGCCTTTCTGGCGAGCTCATCGTCGACGAGGGCTTCGACGAAGCCGACGCATGATCTGGCCCTGGCCGGCAACTTGTCAGGTGGGCCAGGTCAGGTACGCAGCTAGTCGTCGAAATCGTCGTCGAAATCGTCGATCTCGTAGGTGAAGGTCTCGTAGGTGGTCGTCTCGTACGTCGTGGTCTCGTAGACCTCGACCGTCTCCTCGACGACGGTGGGCGCGGGTGCGGGGGCAGGCGCTGCCGCCGGCGCTGATGCCGCCTTCGCTCCGGCCGCCGTGCCATACCACACCACGTAGTTTCCGGCCATGTCGATGCAGGTCTGGAAGCACACCTTGTCCCAGCCCACCTTGTCGCGCAGGGCGCCGTAATCCTCCCCGGCGGCGCCGTAGTGGCTGCCAGTGATGGTGACGACCACGCCCTCGACCTCGATCTTCGCGCCCTTCGAGAGCGCGGAGATGATTTGGCCCTGCGCGCTGCCGGAATGCGCCACGAAGTAGTTCTCCTGCCACTCGTTGGCCACGTCGTTGTCGTGGGCGAAGGAGTCGCCGATCTTGTGCTGGACGGTGCCGAAGTGGAAGACGCCGCTTGCGTCGGGCTTCGGGGCCTCCTGTGCGACGGCTCCGGAGCTGCCCTCAGTCCAGGTTTCGGTCCAGGTGTACGTCTGCGTGTAGGCGGGCTCCTGAGCCGACGTCTGCTCGATGACGACCTGCTCGGCCAAGGCCTCCGCCGGAGCAACCTCAGCCTCGGCGGCAGCCTGCTCTGCCTGCGCGGCCTCCTCGGCTCGTGCGGACTCGGCCTCGGCAGCCTTCTTCGCGGCCTCTTCGGCCTTTGCCTTCTCGGCGACCTCCGCTGCCTTCTCCTCGGCAAGGGCGCCGACCTCCTCGATGATGTCGTCGGCCTGGACGTCCTGGGCCGCGGCGACGGCCTGCGACGCCTTTGCGGAGGCAAGCCGGAGCGCGTCGTCGAGGGTGCCGGTGAGCGAGCCCACGATGGTGCTCACGACGAGTATCTGGGGGATGAGGATGTTGATGATGAAGCGGCCTAGGGAGTACATTTCGCGCCTTCCTGCTTGGTTGCGGTACGGCACGAAATTAATAAGGACTAGGTTAAGGCCTGCTTAACCCCATTAATCGCGTTTTAAGCTTGCCTGATATGACAAGGGGGACAGTCCCCTTTGTCATGACAAAGGGGACAGGTATGGCGATTGTCCGGGAAGCTCGCCGGGTCTCAGAGGAGGTCGTCGAGGGCGGAGAGGGCGTCGGGCGTGCCGACGCGCACGTCGCCGAGTCGCAGCTCCGGCGTGGTGAGCGCCATGAGCATCGAGACGAGCGCGGCCGAGGTGGCATCGTGCACATAGCCCACCACGTCCAGGCCCTCGTCGCGTGACACTTGGGGACTGTCCCCGTCTGTCACATCCGCGGACCTTACGGGCGGCTGAGGGCCATGCCCGCTAGGAGCGCCGCCACGCTCACCGTGAGGAGCATGCTCATGATGTGCTCGAAAACCGTTGCGCTGATCGCCATCTTCGCCACCGTCCGTTTCTGCTTCGTTTGGCCTTTGCTGAGACAAGCCTACGGACGGCGGCCGATGTTATTGCGGCGGCGAGAGGGCCTACTGCCAGCCCCTCAGGATGTCCAGGCCGAGGAGGAGCGCCTTCTCGTGCGATGCGACGCCGAAGCCCCGCGCGTCGTAGTCGTGGACATCTGCCAGCGAATCCGCGGTGAAGAGCAGCTGGCCGAACGCGGCCCCGCGCAGCCTGCAGCACGCGGCGAGCGCGGCGCACTCCATCTCGACGACGGAGCAGCCCTCCTCCAGCCGGTACGCCACCATGTCCCTCGTCTCGCGGAAGAAGCCGTCAGTAGACCACGTGGTGCAGCGGGCGTAGGGGAGCCCGTGTGCTTGCAGGGTCTGCTCGATTGCGGCGATGGGCTCCTCGTCGAGCTTGACGTAGCGCGAGGCTGGCAGGTAGTGGTACGACGTGCCCTCGGCCCTGAGCGCCCGCGTGGGGACGATGAGGGCGTTCTCGCCGATGTCGGCCAGCACGCCGCAGGACCCGACGGCGATCACCTTCCTGCATCCGCAGCTCACGAGCGTGTCCAGAAGCTGCGCCGAGGTTGCGGCGCCAATGGGGGATTGCACGAGGCAGATGTCCTCGGCCGCCTCGTGCAGCACGTAGATCGGGATGTCGTGCGTGACGGTCTGGAATGTCTGGGCCACCTCGGCATCGTGTGTCGTCGCATGCTCGTGCACGCTGTCCCCGAGGAAGGCGAAGAGGCACTTCTCGGGCAGCGCGTGCCCGGTCCAGTCGTGGTCGGGAGGTATGACCTCCGGCGAGCTGTCGTCGAACTCGAGGATGGGAAGCTCGTTCTTGGTGATCACTGTACGTCTCTCTGGGGCGGGCGGATAGATGGCCTGCCGCTGGCAGTTCGTTGTTGCGGACAAGTATATCAGCGGGGGAAGTCGTGAAACCGTAGTTCCTACGTCAGCTGCACCAGGGCCCCGACGATGAGGCAGACGGGGATCCCGATGGCAGAGCCGATGCATGACTGTCGTATGTGGAAGAGGTGGTCGCGGTACTCGGGCATGTCCTCGGTGCCGGGGAAGCGCACGCGCCGGGAGTGGCAGAACCAGCCGCAGTCGATGACGAGTGCGTCCCACCAGGCGATTGCGAGCCAGATGACATACGAGTCGCGGAATCCCTGCCAAAGCGTGGTGTCGCCGTTGACGCGCGTGAGGAGGAGGGTGAGGCCCGCCAGGAGGACGACGATTCCCAGCACCTTGCGGACGAGCTCGGCGGTGCTGAGCCTTCTATCGCGCGGCTCGACGAGCCCCAGCTCCATGCAGCGCTTGCGGATGGCGGGCGGGTAGTCGCCAATCCAGCCGAGGGGGTTGGCGGCCGTGGAGGGGATGACGATGGCCGTGAACAGCGCGATGCCAATGACGCATTCTGCGAGCAGGATCATGGGTGCCTCCGTCCGGGGAGGAGAGTTTACTGTGGTTAATTTTAGGGGAGGAACGGGCAGGAAGAGCTTCCGAAATGTTGATGCCGGGGAACTCGGTTGAAGCTGCACATTGTGGATGGTCCTGCGTAAAAGCTTGCCCGGACTGCGCTCATGGTAGGGGCGTTTAGAGAGTGCCTTATTGATCTGGGCAAACCCCTGAGCTGATAATGAGCTCGAGCGCAATCGCGAAAGGCGGCGAATCATGGGGAATAGTCCGAGGTGTCTCTATCAAAGCGAGATTGCAGCTTTTCTCGACGGGGATAGGGAAGCGATCTTCGGCACCCTTTGCGATAGCTACCACGGTGACATGCTGACGACATCCAGGGAAGCCTGGATGGGGGAGATTGACATCCTTCAAGAAGTGCTTGCGCCGTGGAAGATGTCATCCGGCCAAGTTGTATTCGAATACGATATTCCTCGCCTTGGCAAGCGAATCGACGTTGTCCTTCTCCTGCAAGGCGTTGTATTTTGCCTGGAGTTCAAAGTTGGCCAGTCGTCTGTCCTGCAAGCAGATATCGATCAGGTTCTCGACTATGCCCTCGACCTTAAGAACTTCCACAAGCTCAGCGAAGGTAGGCTCATCGCCCCCGTTCTCGTTGCCACAGAATGCACTCATGCGTCATCGGTCATTCAGTCCTCGGTATATGACGACAGGGTTGTCAATCCTCTGATAACGGGAGCACGCGATCTGCAAGGCCTGATTTCTGGAGTGCTATCGCGTTTTCCGTCGGAGCCTCCCATTGACGAGCGATGGGCCATAAGCCCCTATGCACCGACCCCGACGATCATCGAGGCGGCGAGGTCTCTGTATGAGAGTCATTCTGTTGAGGATATAACCAGGCATGAGGCCGATCAGGCCTCAACCGACGCCACGATTTCATATCTCCTTGAGGTCATACAAAAGAGCAAGGAGAAGGGCGAGAAGAGCATCTGCTTCGTAACCGGGGTCCCTGGCGCTGGAAAAACCTTAGTTGGGCTCGATGTTGCAGTCAGGCAGACGTATCAAGGTCTTGATGCACCCGTTGAGGACGAAGGGGCTGTCTACCTTTCTGGAAATGGGCCCTTGGTGGCAGTGCTAACCGAGGCTCTCGCGCGTGACAATTACCAAAAGAGCAAGGCACGGGGAGAGGCAAAGAACGTGACCGATTCCCGGCGTGAGGTCGGTAAGTTCATCCAGATCATTCACCGATACCGAGACAACATGCTCGCCAAAATCAGGACTCCTATCGAGAACGGCGTGCTCGAAATCGATCCGGAAAAGGCAGTCAGGCTCGATGCAGCCGGCTATGGCGAAGTTGAGCATGTGGCGATATTTGACGAAGCGCAGAGGTCATGGACGCATAAGAAGCTTGCCGAATACTTGAAGAAGGGTGGCACATACGGCAATAAGATGAAGGTCGCCAACTTTCCGATGTCGGAAGCTTCTTTTCTGATCTGGTCTCTCGACCAGAGGGAGGATTGGGCCACAATCATCTGCCTCGTGGGCGGCGGCCAGGAAATCCACACTGGTGAGGCGGGCATCTCGGAGTGGATAGAGGCGCTCAACACCACGTTCCCCAACTGGAAGGTCTACATCTCACCCCAGCTCACGGAAAAGGAGTATGCCGAGGGTAGAGTTGATGAGCTCTTGAGGGAAAACCCCAACGTGACCTATTCCAAGAGCTTGCATCTGAGCGTGTCGCTGCGCTCGTTCAGGGCAGAGAAGCTGGCAGCCTTCGTCCATGCCCTGCTCGACCTAGACGAGAGGGCGGCATCGCTGTATGTCGATATCAAGGATAGGTATCCGATTGTTCTGACAAGAAGTATGGACAAGGCGAGGGAATGGCTCCACGCGAGGGCAAGGGGGAGCGAGAGGACCGGGGTACTCATGACCAAGGAGGCGGCGCGGTATAAGCCGCTGGGTATCCATGTATTGCCCGCAGATAACAGAAATGCCATCCACTGGTTCTTAGAGGACAAGACTGATACCAGGTCGTCGAACTATTTGGAGGACGCGGCAACCGAGATTCAAGTGCAGGGTCTCGAGCTCGACCACACCTGCCTTCTTTGGGATGCGGACATGCGCTACGAGGACGGCGCCTGGCGTTTCTTCAAGTTTGACGGTAAGACGAAATGGAATGAGCAATTAGACAATACAGAGAACAAGCACGTGCAGCGAAAGTACATGCTCAATGCCTATAGAGTCTTGCTAACCAGGGCACGAATGGGAATGATCATCTGCATCCCAGAGGGCAATAGAAACGTAACAGCGAGTGGCTTCCCGGAGGATGGTACGCGGCTTCCCGAATACTATGACGGTACGTTTGAGTATTTGAGGAGCCTCGGCATCGAGGTGGTATAGGTACGCCTGACGACCCAGGCGTCGCACCCTCTTCCCAGGACTGATGTCGGCCTACTCGTTCCAGGGCTCGGGCACTCCCTCCGGCCACGTTGTGGGGGCCGACCAATCGAACACTCCCTGCGGACTGCCGGGGTCGGCGCCCTTGGGCACGACGCAGAGCCCGTCGATGTGCCGCCCGTCGACATCCTCGTACCACGAGAGGTAGGCATCGACCGTATCGAGATGCGAGGCGCCGCCATCGCCGCCATACGTGCTGATCACATCGGCGTGAAGCTCGTCAAACAACCCGTCACAGACGATTACGCCGTAATTCCCGTCTCGCACGGGCACGTACAGGATCTTCGCGCCCGCATCGCCATCGGGGCGGGAGCCCTCTTCTTTTCGGCTTGCGTATTGGCTTACGGGCCAGACCCTGCCCTCCGAGATGGCGGCAGCAAGCCGTCCCTGCAACTCCTGGATCTTGAGCATGTCCATCACCGCCGCCGAGGTTTCCGGCGCGGGCATTGGCTCGTGCATGAGGTGCTCGATGATGAGTTGGTCAACCATCTCCGACATTGAGACCCCCTGCTCGGCTGCGAACGCCTGGAGAAAGCTCTTCGTACTCTCGCTGACCATGAGGTCGAGGCGTACCTTCGGCGACATGTTGTGCCTCCTTTGTATGTGTATATATCTACACAAGAGTATACACATGATTGTGCGCGTGCAGGGGCTGGCGACTGTGGGGTCGCTGGGGCCGTTAGCCACGGACGCTAACGGTCGCAAGAGACATTGGGGATGTTGCCACGGGCACTGACCTCCCTGGGGAGCTCAGCGCTTTAAAAGAAATCAAGGCATTTAAAAGAAATCAACGTATTTAAAACTAATCAAGCTATACTGTTGCCATCGGCAGCGAGAGGGGGTAGCCATGATCACGACCAGGCCCTACGACAATCCGTTCACGCCCTCCTTTGGCGAGGTGCCGTCCTTCATGGCAGGGCGCTCGGAGATCATCTCCAACCTCGTGCGTGCCTTTGATTCCAGCCGCCGCAGCCCCTACCTTAGCTGCGCGATTACCGGTGCCCGCGGCACAGGCAAAACCGCCCTTCTGTCGTTTGCCGGACGCGAGGCGGAGGCGCGCGGCTGGATCTGCGTAGACGCGAGCGCGCTGCCGGGCTTGCTGGAGGACATCTACGAGCGTGCTCTCGACGCTGCATCACATCTCCTCGACAGCTCCGACTCACCTCGGATCACATCCGTCTCGATGGCCGGCGCCGGCGTCTCATGGGAGTACCCGGCATCCGAAGGGGGCAACTGGCGGACGCGTATGTCTCGCCTCCTGGAGGAGCTCGCCGAGTTCCGGACGGGCTTGCTCATTACCGTCGACGAAGTGCGCCCCGACCTTGACGAGCTCGTGCAGCTCGTTACCGCCTACCAGCACTTCGTACGCGAGAATCGCAGGGTGGCGCTGCTGCTTGCGGGGCTGCCGCGGAATATGTCCGCGCTCATCCGCGACGAGTCCGCGTCGTTTTTGCGACGTGCGCAGTCCGTCACGCTGGGTCTTCTGCCTAGCTTCGAGGCTCGCCTGGCCTTCGAGCGCACCTGCGCCCTTGCCGGCAAGGAGGTGGACGATGACGCCCTGGACGTCGCCGTCGAGGCAGCGGGCGGGTTCCCCTTCATGGTGCAGCTCGTGGGATTTCGCATGTGGGAGGCTGCAGTGGATGACGAGTCGATCTCTGCTGCGGCCGCGCTCGAGGGCGCACGACTGGCAAGGCTTGAGTTCACCGAGCGCATCCTGGGGCCGACATATCGCGAGCTCTCGCCGGGCGATCGTGCCTTCCTGCGGGCCATGCTTGACGATGATGACGTAAGCGCCTTGGGTGATGTTGCGCACCGCCTCGAGCGAGGAAACTCCTATGCCGCTCAGTACAAGCGCCGCCTTCTCGACCAAGGCGTCATCGAGGAGGACTTTGACGGGATGCTGAGGTTTGCCATGCCCGGAATGCGCGAATTCGTGGAGGAGCGTCCTGCGAAGGGGACGCTCTAGTGCAGGCAGCGTTGCGGCGTTGCAGCCTGCCTCGTGCCGCAGGTATGCCGGCTGGAAATTGCTCATAATTCTCGAACAAATGTTTTAATTGATGTGATATACTTCAAACAACGACAGGGCAGCGCCGGCGGCCCCCAATGGTACGGCGACTGCGCGCGAGCCTCTTGGCATCGCACTTGTCGGCGGCATCGGTGTGCGCGATGCGGCCTCGGGGGCACTCCACTCATCAAGCGACCTCCGACCCATCTGCGCAGTAGCAGAAGGGGGTCAACATGTCCTGTTCAAGATCGCAGACGTCGGCCAGGGAGGAATCCAGGGCCGCCAGACATCGCGAGAGAAACCTTCGGGCCATGCGCAGGTTTCGTCCCATTGACGACACGTTCATGCGGGTGATGTTCCAAGGGCAGCTGGCG
>CACZNT010000190.1 GCA_902782635.1 uncultured Coriobacteriaceae bacterium | reverse complement strand
GTCAAGGCCAACAGCGAGCTGGGCCAGAAGGCCAAGTCCTACATGGACGCCGGCCAGCTGGTCCCCGACGAGCTGATCATCGACCTCGTCAAGGAGCGTCTCGCGCAGCCTGACGCCGCCGAGGGCGCCATGCTCGACGGCTTCCCGCGCAACATCGCGCAGGCCGAGGCCCTCGACGCCGCGCTGGCCGCATCGGGAAGCAAGCTTGACGGGGCCCTCCTCGTCGACGTCGCCCCCGAGGTCATCGTCAACCGCCTCTCCTCGAGGCGCACCTGCCGCTCCTGCGGCTACACCGGCAACGCCTCCGACGAGGTCTGCCCGCGCTGCCAGGGCGAGATGTACCAGCGCGACGACGACAAGCCCGAGACCATCAAGAACCGTCTCGACGTCTACCAGAGCCAGACCGCCCCGCTGGTCGCGTACTACGAGAACCAGGGCAAGCTTTGGTCCGTCGACGGCGACCGTCCGGTCGACGAGGTCTACGCCGACGTGAAGAAGGCGCTTTCGCTGTGATCAAGATCAAGACGCCTTCAGAGATAGAGGAAATGAAGGTCGCCGGAGCGCTGTCCAAGATGGCGCTCCGGCGCGTCGGTGCCGCGATCAAGCCCGGCGTGCTCACGAGCGAGCTCGACGGCATCGCCGAGAGCGTCATTCGCATGCACCGTGCCATCCCCACCTTCAAGGGGTATGGCGGCTTCCCGGCATCCATCTGCTGCAGTGTCAACGACGAGGTCGTCCACGGCATCCCGGGCATGCGCATGCTCGAGGAGGGCGACATCGTCTCCATCGACACCGGCGCCACCATCAACGGATGGGTCGGGGACAACGCCTGGACCTTCTACTGCGGCACCCCCTCGCGCGAGGCCGTCGAGCTTTGCGAGGTCACGCGCGACTGCCTCAAGGCCGGCATCGCCAAGGCCGTCCCGGGCAACCACGTGGGTGACATCGGTGCCGCCGTGCAGGAGCTCGCCGAGCGTCACGGCTTTGGCGTCCTGCGCGACTACGTGGGCCACGGCGTGGGCCACGTCATGCACGAGGATCCCTCCGTGCCCAACTGGGGCAAGCGCGGTCGCGGCCCCAAGCTCCAGGCCGGCATGGTCATCGCGATCGAGCCCATGATCACCCTCGGTGACTACGAGGTCGCGGTCCAGGGCAACGGGTGGACGGTCTCGACCGTCGACCATTCGATTGCCGCCCACTACGAGAACACCATCGCCATCACCAAGGACGGCCCCGTCATCCTCACCCAGGACGACGAGGGACCGTGGTGTTCCATGCAGGGCGGCGTGTAGGAGCGGGCATCTCTGTGTTCATTAGGTGTCCGCATGGACGGCATGTGTAGTTTTCGGTAAGATAGCTTGCTGCTGTCACCGTACGAAAGAGGAATGCACGAGTGAGCAAACAGGACGCCATCGAGCTTGAGGGCATCGTTCGCGAGACCCTGCCCAACGCAATGTTCAACGTCGAACTCGAGAACGGTCACGTCATCCTGTGCACCATCTCCGGGAAGATCAGGATGAACTACATCCGCATCCTCCCGGGCGACAAGGTCGACGTGGAGATTTCCCCGTACGACCTCACGCGCGGGCGCATCACCTACCGCTACAAGTAGGCTGTGCCCGGCGGGCCTCGGCCCGCATTCAGCCGAGAACAACCGCCTGCGGCTGGGCGAATACATAGCGTGCGCTAGCTTCCACCTGGCGCGCCACAGAGAACGTAGAGCACTTATCGGAAGGAAGAACGATGAAGGTACGTCCTTCGGTCAAGAAGATGTGCGACAAGTGCAAGGTCATCAGGCGCCACGGCAAGGTCCTCGTGATTTGCGAGAACCCCCGCCACAAGCAGCGCCAGGGCTAAGAGAGGAGCACGAAGTTGGCCCGTATCAACGGTGTCGACCTCCCGCGCGAGAAGCGCGCCGAGATCGGCCTCACCTATATCTACGGCATCGGCCGCACCAGCGCCACCAAGATCTGCGAAAAGGCCGGGGTTGACCCCGCCACCAAGGTTCGCGACCTCACCGAGGAAGAGGTCAGCAAGCTTCGCGACGTCATCGACGCCGAGTACACGGTCGAGGGTGACCTCCGCCGTGAGGTTCGTCAGAACACCGCCCGCCTGATGGAGATCGGCTGCTACCGCGGCCTGCGCCATCGTAAGGGCCTTCCCGTCCACGGCCAGCGCACGCACACCAACGCTCGCACCCGCAAGGGCAAGAAGCGTCAGGTCGGCGGCAGGAAGAAGTAGGGGGACTGAAGCATGGCAAATCCCAAGAAGGGCTCCACGCGCATTCGCCGCTCCGAGCGCAAGAACATCGCGGTGGGCCAGGCTCACATCAAGAGCACGTTCAACAACACCATCGTCTCGATCACCGACCCGCAGGGCAACGTGATCTGCTGGCAGTCCGGTGGCACCGTGGGCTTCAAGGGCTCGCGCAAGTCCACCCCGTTTGCCGCCCAGATCGCAGCCGAGACCTGCGCCAAGGCAGCCATGGAGCACGGCATGCACAAGGTCGCCGTCTTCGTGAAGGGCCCCGGCTCCGGTCGTGAGACGGCCATCCGCTCGCTGCAGGCCGCCGGCCTCGAGGTTTCGAGCATCCAGGACAAGACCCCCATCCCGCACAACGGTTGCCGTCCGTGCAAGCGTCGTCGCGTGTAGCAAGGAAGGATTGAGATCATGGCAGTGGATAGGACCCCTGTCCTGAAAAGGTGCAGGTCCCTTGACATTGACCCCATCGTGATGGGGATCAACAAGAAGTCGAACCGCCAGCCCAAGAGGCAGCGTCGCAACGAGAGCGAGTACGGCCGTCAGCTCCGCGAGAAGCAGAAGGCCAAGTTCATCTACGGCGTCCTCGAGAAGCAGTTCCGCGGCTACTACTACCAGGCGCTCAAGGTGGAGGGCATCACGGGCGACAACCTGATGTCCATCCTCGAGACGCGTCTCGACAACGTGGTCTTCCGCCTGGGCTTCGCCCGCACCCGCAAGGAGGCCCGCCAGACGGTGCGTCACGGCCACATCAACGTCAACGGCCATCGCGTCGACATCCCGTCGTACCGCGTGAAGGCCGGAGACG
>CACZNT010000189.1 GCA_902782635.1 uncultured Coriobacteriaceae bacterium | reverse complement strand
TCGCCTGAGGCCGCCCGGCTCGCTCGCGAGCTCGCACACGCAGATGACGTGCGCGCCCTCCCAGGTCATGCGGCGGGCCATGATGAGCCCGATGTCGCCGGAGCCCAGGATGACCACCTCGCGGCCCACCATCGCGCCGTCGCAGTTCACGAGCTTTTGCGCCGAGCCCGCGGTGAAGACGCCCGCCGGACGTCCGCCCGCGATGTTCACCTGGGCACGCGTGCGCTCGCGGCAGCCGCAGGCCAGCACGATGGACGTGCAATCGACCCAGATGAGGCCGTGCTCGGGCGAGAGCACGAGCGCGCGATGCGGCGCGCCATCCTCGCCGGGAGAGATCTCGAGGACGGACGAGCCCAGCCAGGCCTCGACGAGCTCGGACTTCTCGACGTTGGCGATGTCGCGCGCCGCGAACTCGGGGCCGGTGAGCTCCTCGCCGAAGCGATGGAGGCCGAAGCCGTTGTGGATGCACTGGTTGAGGATGCCGCCGAGCTCGTCCTCGCGCTCGACGATGAGCGTGGTCGCCCCCTGCGACGATGAGGCCACGGCGGCCGAGAGCCCCGCGGCACCGCCGCCGATGACGAGAACGTCAAAGTGGGTGTCATGCGCTGGCATTGCCCATCACCTCCCTGGTGAGCGGTGCCATCTCGGAACCGTCGCCTGCCAGGCACACCTCCGAGAGCGGAATCGAGAGCTCCTCCGAGATCATCTCGGCGACGAGCGGCGCGCAGAAGCCGCCCTGGCACCTGCCCGTGCCGGCACGGCAGCGACGCTTGACGCCGGTGACGGTGGTCGCGGGGATGGGCGCGTGAATCGCCTCGAGCACCTCGGCCTCGGTGACCTCCTCGCACCTGCAGATGAGGTGCGCGAAGGCCGGATCGCGCTCGATTGCGGCGAGGCGCTCGTCTTCGTCCATCTCGATGAAGCGTGCGGGCATGTCGCGATGCGGCTCGAAACCGTCGCGCTCGTCGGCTCCCAGGCGCTCTGCGACCTGCGCCGCCACGTCGACGGCCACGGCCGGTGCCGAGCTGAGCCCCGGGGAGTCGAAGGCCGCTATGTCGAAGAAGCCCGGATGCCCCTCCGGCTCGCCTATGACGAAGTCGCCGTCTGCGCCCGAGGGGCGCACGCCGGCGAAGTTCGCGATCACCTCGCGCCGGTTGAGTTCGGGCCAGGTCTGCTTTGCCTGATGGGCCACCCAGGTGATCCCCTCGGGCGTCGTCGCGGTGTTCTCGACGTCCTCGACGTCGACGGCATCGGGCCCGACGATGATGTTGCCCTCGACGGTCGGGCTCACGAGGACGCCCTTGCCCAGGGGGCCGGGCGCCTGGAACATGGTGTGGGAGAAGGTCTCGCCCGCCGTGCGGTCGAGCAGCACGTACTCGCCCAGGCGCGGAACCTCGGGCAGCTCGTCGCCGGTCACGCGATTGTGGAAGCCGATGGCGTAGACGCCGGCCGCGTTCACCACGGCGCGGCAGCGCAGCGCGTCGCCGTTCTCGAGGACCACCTTCCAGTAGCCCTTGCGCTCGACGATGTCGGCCACGCGCGTGCGGAAGCGGAACTCGGCGCCGTTTGCGACGGCGTTCTCGGCGAAGGCCACTGTCATGCCGAAGGGATCGCAGATGCCCGATCCCTCGCAGAGCAGCGCGCCGAGGATGTCGGGATTGACGTTGGGCTCGAGCGTGCGCGCCTCCTCGGCGGAGATCCGGCGGACGTCGTCGATGCCGTTCTCCTTGGCGCGCTCGACCAGCTCGTCGATGGCCTGGAGATTGAACTCCGAGAGCGCGATGACCATCGAGCCCGTGTTCTTGTAGCGAAAGCCCAGCTCCTTGGCGAGCTCCGGTATCATGCGCGCGCCCAGGGCGTTGTAGTGGGCCTTGGCCGTGCCGGGCACGGGGTCGTATCCGCCGTGCACGATTCCGCTGTTGGTGCGCGATGCGCCGCAGGCGAGGTCGTAGCCTGCCTCGAGCACGAGGATGCTCAGGTCGTAGCGCGCGAGCTCGCGCGCTGTCGCGCTTCCCGAGATGCCGGCGCCCACGACGATGACATCGTAGTCTATCTTGTTCGCCACCTCTCCCCCTTCCACGTAGATATGTCAAGTATACGTTCAAGCTGGGGTCCGAATTGACCACACGCCATGTTAAACAGGGCTCCGCATGGGAATCGCATCTTGTGAACAGGGGGACGTGGTTTTGCGTTCAGCCGGCTCGCCCCTCCTGGCTCGAAGACATAACTCGCCAGGAGGGGCGAGCCGGCTGAACGCAAAAACACGCCCCCTGCTCACACACGGCTGAACGCCAAGGCCATCCCCGTTGAGTGGTCGTATCAGCCTTGGGGTATCATAGGTAAGGTTGTTTCGACGAGTTCCATGGAGGACCTGGCTTGGCAAATGCGTGGATACCGTATGTCACGCTGTTCGCGATTGCCCTCGTGACGGCACTTGCCGTGACCCCGCTTGCCCGCAAGCTCGCATGGCTGGTGGGCGCCATCGACTATCCCTCCAAGCGACGCATCAACCGCGAGCCCATCCCGCGCTTGGGAGGCATTGCCGTATTCGCGGCAATCGCGGCCGCGGCATGCGTCTACCTCTTGGGAAAGACCTATTGGGGATGGCCGAACATCTTCGTGCCGCCTGCCTACCTCCATCTCGACTACCGGCTCGTCGGCCTGGCGTTCGCCATCGTCTTCGCCACGGGCCTCATCGATGACATCTACCAGCTCAAGCCCCTGCCCAAGTTCTTGGGCCAGGTGGTCGCGGCGGTAGTGGCAGTGGCCGGAGGGCTGGTCATCGGCAAAATCGTCAACCCGATGGTCACCGGCACAGAAATCGACCTGGGGCTCTTCGCCTACCCGCTCACGGTGGTCTACCTCGTCGCCTACGTGAACATCATCAACCTCATCGACGGGCTCGACGGCCTGGCCACCGGAATCACGGCAATCTCGAGCATCACGATGTTCGTGCTCGCCACGAACGCGGGCCGTCTCGACGCCGCCACGCTCTCCATCGTCATCGCGGGCGCCGCCATAGGCTTTCTAGCCTACAACTTCAACCCGGCCACCATATTCCTCGGCGATTCGGGTTCGCTCGTGCTCGGATTCGCGCTGGGGACAATCTCGCTTCTCAGCGTGACGCGCCTGGCGGGCCTCACCACCATCATCATCCCGCTGCTCGTGGCCTTCATCCCCATCATCGACACGCTCTCCGCCATCGTGAGGCGCAGGCGCGCGCACGTGAGCGTGAGCCAGGCCGACCGCGGCCACATCCACCACAGGCTCATCCAGGAGGGCTTCGACCAGCGCCAGGCGGTGCTTCTCATCTACGCCTGGACGACGGTGCTCTGCATTGGCGCCGTGGTCATGACGCAGGTCGAGCTCGGGCCGCGCATCTTCATCTTCCTCATCCTGGTGACGGCCTCGGGGATGTTCGCCATGCACCTGCACCTCTTCGAGCCGGTGCTGCGCCATCACTACGACCCGCGCACCGGCCACGACGTGCTCGTCACCCCGGACGACCCCGAATTCCAGGAGGAGGTCGAGCTGGCCGAGGAGCGCCGCGAGGAGCGTCTCGAGGGACTCCACGACATACTGCTCCCCCACCACGGCAAGTCGTCGGACAAGGCCGCGCCCGACGATTCCAAGTAACCCCAACCTGACAAGTTACCCGGCCATCTGTCAGGCCAAAAGACCTGATAAGTTGCCCGGTCATCTGCCAGGTCGGCCATCTGTCAGGTCAAAAGACAACCCCCGATGTTCGGCTCAGAACATCGGGGGTCGTCCGCAACGTGCGTGCGAGGTACTTACTTGGCCTCGTTGATGGCCTTCTTGGCGATGTCGGCCAGGGCTGCGAAGCCGTCGGCATCCTCGTAGGCGATCTGGGCGAGGACCTTGCGGTCGAGCTCGACGCCGGCGAGCTTGAGGCCGTGCATGAAGGTGGAGTAGCTCATGTCGTTCATGCGGGCGGCGGCGTTGATGCGCTGGATCCAGAGCTTGCGGATGTCACGCTTCTTGTTGCGACGGTCGCGGTAGGCGTACTGCAGCGAATGCTGGTCGGCCTCCTTCATCCCGCGGAACGTACGCGAACGAACGCCATAGTATCCCTTGGTGCGCTGCTTGAGGGTGTTGCGGTGCTTGCGTCCCGCGACTGCGCGCTTGACTCGTGCCATATCAGATCAACTCCTTATCGTGCGAGCGTAAAGGTCGCGGTCGGGTCTAGTTCTTGCCAAGGCGCACCGAGACGAACTTGGTGTGCGCCGCGTCCAGCTCGGTCTCCTTGCGGAAGCCGCGGATGCGCTTGGGGCTCTTCTTGGTGAGGATGTGGCTCTTGAAGGCCTTTGCGCGCATGATCTTTCCCGTGCCGGTGCGGCGGAAGCGCTTTGCCGTACCCTTATGCGTCTTCATCTTGGGCATTTCGCTACTCCTTATCGTCCTTCTCCGTCTGCTCCTCTGCGCCTGCCTCGGGATCCTTCGCATCGAAGGCACCCTTGATGGGCGAGATGAGCATGTGCATGTTGCGACCCTCCATCTGCGGCTGCTGGTCGACCGTCGCCACGTCCTTCAGATCCTCCGAGAGGCGCTCGAGGACCGCGAGGCCCTTCTCGGGATGCGCCATCTCGCGACCGCGGAACATGATCGTGATCTTGACGCGAGCGCCCTTCTTGAGGAAGCGGACGACGTGGCCCTTCTTGGTCTCGTAGTCGCCGACGTCGATCTTGGGTCGGAACTTCATTTCCTTGACCTCGACCTTGGCCTGGTTCTTGCGGGCGGCCTTGGCCTTGCGGTCCTGCTCGTAACGGTACTTGGCATAGTCCATGATCTTGCAGACCACGGGATCGGCGTTGGGCGCGATCTCGACGAGGTCGAGGCCCTGCTCATCGGCAAGGCGCTGGGCATCGTCGATGCCAAAGAGTCCGAGCTGCGTGCCGTCCTCGCCGATGAGTCGGCAGGAACGAGCTGTGATGTCCTCGTTCAGGCGAGGGCCCTGCGGCTTGGCTATCTCCTACACCTTCCTCTCGTTGCGGCTTCCCCGCATAGAAAAACTCCCGCGACATCGAGTGCGTCCGGGAGACCCATGCCGTGTGGAGGCGGCGAGATGGATTGTCCGACCAGACAGCAACCCGAGGGCGCCGTGTTGGTGGGGGCCGCACGTGCCTTGGCCCCACTTGTGGGCAGCTTTCGCTGCGCAGCAGATGGTAGCACGCAACGAGATGCCGCCGCAAGGCTCGTTCGCGAATCGTTCCTGCCCGCGTGCATCTCACGACAAAGTCAGCACACTTCGGGCGTGCGCTGGCGCGGAGCTTGTTGCAAGCCGATGCCGTCAATATGCAGAATTAGATGATTTCGCGCAATATGTATTCATCCATTCAAGTAAGCGCGCTTCCCGTATGACGTTTGTGTTACGTATTGGGCGCGTTGCCCGAAGCAGCAGCTATCGAGGTCCAAACTCACCAAGACGCGCGGAGCAACCCCCGCGTGCCCAGAGATCAAGTTCTGGAGGCTATTAGGGAAGGTGTTTTGCATGAAGAAGAACAATCTCAAGCTCTTGTCCGGGATGCTCGTCGCCCTCGGCATCGCGCTGGCGCTCACGCTCAGCGCCTGCGGTGGCGGGTCGTCCGCCCCTGCCGAGACGGACGCAACCCAGGAGGCGACGTCGGCAGATGCCAGCGGCGAGTACACGCTCGTCGAGGATGGCAAGCTCACGATGATCTCCAACTTCTACTTTCCGCCCTTCGTCTCGATGAACAACGAGAAGAGCGGCCAGGAGGTCTTCGAGGGCTTTGACGTCGACGTGCTGCGCGAGGTGGCGTCGCGCCTGGGCCTCGAGGCCAACATCCTGCCCACCGTGCAGTTTGACACCATCGTCCCCACCATCAAGCAGGGCGGCAAGGCCGATGTCTCGCTGGGCGGCATCACCATCACCGACGAGCGCCTCAAGGAGATCGACTTCTCCGATCCCTACGTCGACTCAAACCAGGCCATCGTGGTGAAGAAGGACGCCGAGGCCACCACGGCCGAGCAGCTCAACGTCGCCGGCACGCAGATCGCCGTGCAGAGCGGCACCACCGGCGAGGCATGGGCGCGCGAGAACTGCCCCAATGCCACGATCGTCCCGCTCGATGACATCATCCAGTGCCTGACCGGCCTCTCGACCGGCCTGTACCAGGCTTCCGTCTGCGACCTGCCGGTTGCCGAGTACGAGATCCAGATCGCCTACTCCGACCTCATGGTGCCCGAGGGCGGCGCCATCCCCACCGGCGAGCAGTACGGCATCGTCGTCTCGAAGGACAACCCGGCGCTCACCGAGGCCATCAACCAGGCCCTCGCCGACATGGAGGCCGATGGCACCCTGGACGAGATCGAGACCAAGTGGTTTGGCTCTCCGCTCTAGGCGCTGCAAGATAACGATTCACATGGGGCCTCGCCAGCTGGCGGGGCCCCGTTCTTTTGTATGGCCTTCCATTGGCGCATTTTCGCGGCAATCCCCGGATAAATTGCGATAGTGTACCTTTGCGCTTGACGGCATCCTCTAGCAGGCTGCATAGCCCCAGCACCGCATCCCCCGGAACCCGACAGGCTCAATTCGAAAGGTACACAATCGCAAATAGTTGGGGGTGGCATCTGCGCGCCGTGCGGACGCTCCACACGCATTCAGCGCCGAATCAGCGACCGTGCACTCTGACGGATTGAAAACAGGAAAAGCCTGGTGCCCGGGGTGGGGCTCGAACCCACACGACCTTGCGGTCAGAGGTTTTTGAGACCTCCGCGTCTGCCAATTCCGCCACCCGGGCGCGAAGACGATTGTACGGGAGTGACGGGCGTTTGTCTCGCCTTGGGCCCCAAGTCTTGGGCCGAAGTCGCCCCTAGCGCCTGGCGTAGAACGGGTTGGTGGCCAGCTCGGTGGCCATGGTGGTCTCGGGCCCATGCCCGCACAGGAGCATCGTATCGGGCGAGATCTCCCTGCTGAGCTTGTCGAGGGTGGCCATCAGCTGGTCGAAGTCGCCTCCGGCGAGGTCGGTGCGGCCCGCAGACCCCGCGAAGAGCGTATCGCCCACGAAGGCCAAGCCCGCCGCCTCGCCCATGCCGATGAGCGCAATGCCCCCGGGCGTGTGCCCCGGGCAGGCGACGACGCGAAACTCGAGCGTACCGACGCGCACGACGTCGCCTTCCGCGAGCAGCTGGTCGGGCTCGGGCGGGTCCTCCAGCCCCAACGTGGGCAAGTCGGGCCACACGTGCGACGAGCGCTCGAGCGCCTCCACGGCATGGTCGCGATCGGCGGCGGAGATCGCCCAGGGGGCACCGGTGGCCTCCTTGAGCGCGCGGATGCCGCAGACGTGATCGTGGTGGCAGTGCGTGGCGACGATGAGCTCCACCTCGACGTCCTCGAGGTGCGAGGCGATCATGTCGCCGGTGGCTCCGGGGTCGACGACGAGGCACTTGCCCTCGCTCACCACCGCGTAGCAGTTGGTCTCAATGGGGCCAACCACGAACTTCCTGATCTCGGAACCCTCGGCCATGCGTGCTCCCCTCTCGCGTCAGACGCGCCTGCGCATCTGCTCGGCACCCTCGCCGGGCATGATGCGCCGCACGTCAAAGACCTGGTCGACCCTGCTCACCGCCGCGAGCAGCGGGTCGAGCAGGCTGGCATCGGAGATGGTGATGAGGAAGCGCAGGCGCGCCGTCCCCACGTTGCTCACCTGGGTGGACGACGAGAGGATGTTGGCGCCGGCGTCGCCGATGGCGATGGTGATGTCCTTGAGCAAGCCCATGCGGTCGGCGGCCTCGGCCACGATCTCCACCTGGAACTCCGTGGCGCCCGAGGCATCCCATTCCACGTCGATCATGCGCTCCGGGTCGCCCATGAGCCCCTTCACGTTGGGACAGGCGCGACGATGCACCGAGACGCCGCGGCCGCGGGTGATGAAGCCCACGATGTCGTCGCCGGCAACCGGGTTGCAGCAGTGGGCCAGGTGCACCAGCAAATCGGGATCGCCCTTGGCGATGACGCCGCAGTTGGTGCGCTTGCGCTTGTGCCTGCCCGCATGCTGATGATGCGGGAGGGCGCCGTCGTCATCCTGCGTGACCTTGCGAATGGGCGAGTCCTCCTCGAGGATCGCCTGAATCTTGTTCGCGACCTGCTTGACCGAGATCTTGCCGGTGGCGATGCTCGCGAACAGGTCGTCTGCGCTGCGGTGCCCGCCCTCCTCGCAGAAGCGCGCGATGGCCTTGGTGGTGCGCACGGTGGAGATGCCGTAGCCGCGCTTGCGCAGCTCGCGCCCGAGCTCGCCCCTCCCCTGCTCGGCATCGTCAGACTTGGAGGCGACGGTGAAGTACCGCCTGATCTTCGCGCGCGCCGAGGGCGTGCGCACGATGCCCAGCCAGTCGCGCGATGGCTTGGAGTTCTTGTTGGTGAGGATCTCGACGCGCGAGCCGCTCTCGAGCTCGGCGGAAAGCGGCACCACCGAGCCGTTCACCTTGGCGCCGACGCAATGGTTTCCCACCTCGGTGTGGATGGCGTAGGCGAAGTCGAGCGGGGTCGAGCCCGCACGCAGGTTCATCACGTCGCCCTTGGGCGTGAAGACGAAGATCTCGTCCTCGAAGAGGTCGACGCGCACCGCTTCGAGGTACTCGTGCGCATCCTCGACCTCGTCCTCGGCTGCCCAGTCGAGCGAGCGCCGAATCCACTTGATCTGGTCGTCGATGCTCTTGTCGTCGATGCGCCGCGACCCCTTGAGGCTGTCCGCGCGCTTGTAGAGCCAGTGCGCCGCG
Source organism: uncultured Coriobacteriaceae bacterium (assembly GCA_902782635.1). Taxonomy (GTDB): domain Bacteria; phylum Actinomycetota; class Coriobacteriia; order Coriobacteriales; family Atopobiaceae; genus CACZNT01. The sequence continues at coordinate 12,116 of CACZNT010000189.1, read as the reverse complement.
ATGCCGTACTCGGCGGCCGTGTGCATGTCGGAGGTGCGGATCTGGATCTCGATGGGGCGCCCGTCGGGGCCGATCACGGTGGTGTGGAGCGACTGGTAGCCGTTGGGCTTCGGCATCGCGATGTAGTCCTTGAAGCGCCCCGGCAGCGGGTGCCAGAGCGAGTGCACCGCGCCAAGCGTCGAGTAGCAGTCGCCCACGGTGGCCGTGATCACGCGCAGGGCGATGAGGTCGTAGATGTCGGTGAACTCCTTGTCCTGGCGCGTCATCTTCTGGTAGATGGACCAGAGGTGCTTCGGGCGGCCGTAGATCTGGAAGCCGGCGAGGCCGGAGCGATTGAGCTCGTCGGCGAGCACCTTGATGGCCTCGTCGGTGTCGCGCTCGCGCTGCTCGCGGGAGTCCTGCACCATGCGGGCGATGCGCTCGTACTGGTCGGTCTCGAGGTAGAAGAAGGCGAGGTCCTCGAGCTCCCACTTTATCGACGAGATGCCGAGGCGGTCGGCCAGCGGCGCATAGACGTCCATGGTCTCGCGCGCCTTGAACTGCCGGCGGTCGGGCGGCAGCGAGGCGAGGGTGCGCATGTTGTGCAGGCGGTCGGCGATCTTGATGATCACCACGCGGATGTCCTTGGACATGGCCAGGAACATCTTTCTCAGGTTGAGCGCCTGCTTCTCGTCCATGGAGTCCTCCTCGATGGAGGTGAGCTTGGTGACGCCGTCCACCATGGCCGCCACCTCGGACCCGAAGAGCTCTTCGAGCTGCTCGAGCGTGACGTCGGTGTCCTCCACCGTGTCGTGCAGGAGCGCGGCGCAGATGGTGTCCTCGTCCATGCGTAGGTCGGCCGCCAGAATCATGCCCACCTCGACGGGATGGTTGATGTAGGGCTCGCCGGAGCGTCTGCGCTGCCCGGCGTGATTCGCGCGGGCGAACTCGTAGGCTCTCACGACCTTATCGAGCTCGGCCTCGCCCATGTAGCGGCCGCAGATGCGCTGGAGCTCGAACCAGTTGTCGGCGCCGGGGACGTCCGCATCGACCGCAAGCGGCAGGGCAGATCCTGCCTGGGTCATCTCATCGGCCATGCGCACCTCCCCTCGCGTCGGGCTCAAACCCTCTAATCCACCACAGTACCAAACGAGGGCACGATGGGGCGGTTGATTCGGGCGAGCATGTCCTCACGGCTGGCCGAAAGGGCCCATTCCTTGAAGAAGTCGAACTCCTCGCAGCTGCGCTGGCCCTCGGTGTAGCGCGTGGACGAGGCGAGGTCCATGTGCTGCGGCGAGCTCGCGAGCTGGATGCGGCGGGCCGTCGAGAAGCCCGAGGTGGAAAGGAAGCCCAGCTCGCGGAAGATGCCGATGCCGCAGGAGACGGCGCTCTCCTCGAGGCGGGTGCGCCCGTCGATCGTGCGGGCCGATTCCGCGATCTCGGCATTCGTGCGGCTGAAGGAATCCTCGCCCGCCCCGGCGGCCTCGCGCATGAGGCCCGTGAGGGCGCGGTAGAGCGTGACGAGCTCCGAGCGCGGCGGCGCCTGGGAGGCGAGGATGCGCTCGTTTATGCGCGCATCCCCCGGCCCGAAGAGCAGCGTCACGTCCGCCGGCTGACCGTCGCGTCCCGCGCGGCCCGACATCTGGTTGAACTCGATGGCGCCGAAGGGCATGTGGTAGAGCACGACATGGCGGATGTCGGGCAGGTTGACGCCCTCGCCGAAGGCGCTCGTCGAGATGATGCAGGTGAGCTGGCCGGAGCGGAAGGCCTCCTCCACCGCCGTGCGCTCGGAGCGCGTGAGCGACGCGTTGTAGAAGGAGATCGCCTGCCCGCGATCGGGAATCGCCCGGCGCAGCATGCGCGCGATGGCCACCGACTGCTCGCGGGAGTTGACGTACACCACGCACTTCTCGCCGCTCGCGACGAGCGAGATGAGCGCCGCGTCGCGGTCGCGCAGGGCGCGCTTGTCGAGGATGTCGAGGTTTTCGCGCACGGACGCGTCCACGATGACGTCATCCTCCGCGATGCCGGCGAGCCGCATGATCTCGCGGGCTATAGGCGTCGCGGCCGTCGCGGTGACGGCCAGGCACACGGGCCGCGAGAGCGTCTCGAGCACCTCGGGAAGCGACTGGTAGGCGCTCCTGTTGCCCGAGCGGGCGGCGCCGGCGTGGTGCGCCTCGTCGATGACGACGAAGCCCACGCGTCCTGCCTGGGCGAAGCGGTCGACGTGCAGCACCAGGAACTCGGGCGTGGTGAGGATGATGTCGGTCTGGCCCGAGGCGAGCCGTCCGAAGGTCTCGTCGCGCGCGTCGAGCGACGTCTCGCCCGTGAGCACCTCCACGCCCATCCCCAGCTCCTCAAAGGTGCGCTGGAGGTGGAACGACTGGTCGGCCACGAGGGCGCGCAGCGGGTAGACGAAGACGCTCGCGCGGCCGCGCGCGATGGCCTCGCGGGCGGCGTGGATGTGGAAGATGAGCGACTTGCCGCGCCCCGTCGCCATGACGCAGAGCGTGGAGCGCCCCTGCCCGAGGCGGCCCAGCGCGAGCTCCTGCGCAGGAAGCAGCTGATGGTCGCCTATGAGGGCGCGGCGCAGCTCGGAGGTGAGCTCGTCGGGAGCGAGCGCCGCGAGCCGGGAGCGCTCGGCCTGGGCCCGGGACGCGTCGACGCGAGCCTCCTCCGGGGCGTCGACGCGCTCGACCGAGAGGTTCACGCCCCGGCTCTGGCCCTCCTCGCCGCCCGTCACCTGCTGGATGCGGGCGATGTAGGAGCCGCCGGCGTCGATGATGGGTGCAATGACCTCCGCAATCTGGCGGCGCAGGTACCCCACCTGCTCGCCGTTGCCGCGCTTGAGGGCGCAGGCGCACGGGTCGGCCGGATTGTCCAGCTCGCGCTCGACGAGCAGGACCTCGCTATCGGCCAGGTGCGCGATGACCTCCTGGCGGTTTCCGAAGCTCACGCCCACGGCCTTGGTGTTGAAGGAGCGCGCCTCGGCCAGCGAGGCGAAGTCGCTGCGGGCGAGGATCTCGCTCGCGCGCGAGAGGAGGTCGTCGGCTATGGACGGCGCTGCAGAGGGCTCTGCCTCGGCCACGTCGTCCCGGTAGATGATGTCGCGCACCATGAGCTTTGGCTTGGTGCGGCCCTGCCAGGTCTCGGCCACGGCCTCGAAGACGATGTCGACGGCGCCGTCGCAGCCCACCGCGCGCTCGATCTGCGGGGTGCGAAACATTATCGCGGGGATGGTGCTCACGCCATCGGTGGCCAGGAAGCGCAGGTGGGCCCCATCAGCCCCGACGCAGCCGCGGTTGCGCATGAGGACGCCGCGCGCCGCGAGCAGGGGCTTGCGGTTTCCCTGGCCGAAGGGCTGGAGCGCATCGAGGGCGAGGATGCCGGGGAGCGTGAGCTCGTCGAGGCTCACGATGGCGCTCACCTCGCCGGTGTCCTGGAACTGGTCGTCGTCGAGCTCGGCCAGGACGCTCGCCAGGCGCGCCGCGAAGGCGTCGAGGTTCTCCTCGAGCACGGTGACGCCCACGGCTCCCGCATGCCCTCCGAAGCGAACGAGCAGGTCGGAGCACTGCTCGACGGCGTGGAAGAGGTCCACCGAACCCACTGAGCGACCCGAGCCGCGCGCGACGCCCTCCGAGATGCTGAAGAGGATGGCGGGCACGTGGAACTCGCCGACGATGCGGCTCGCGACGATGCCCTTCACGCCCTCGTGCCAGCCCTCCCCCGCCACGACGACGCAGCGCTCGCCCGCATACGAGGCGCGGGCCTTGGCAAGCGCTTCCTCGGCGAGGGCGGACTCTATGTCGCGGCGCTCCTGGTTCACCTTCTCGAGCTGGCCGGCCAGCGTGGCGGCCTCCGCGGGATCGTCGGTGAGCAGCAGCTTGAAGGCGATGTCGGTGCAGCCCATGCGCCCGGCGGCGTTGAGGCGCGGCACCAGCGAGAACGGGAGCGAATCGGAGGTGACCTCCGCGAGGTCGATGCCCGCAATGGCAGCAAGGGCCACGAGCCCCGGCCGGTCGGTCTGGCGCATGCGGGCGATGCCCTCGGCCACGAGGGCTCTGTTCTCGCCGGTGAGGAGCATCATGTCGGAGATGGTGCCCAGGGTGGCCACGTCGGTGTAGCGACGCCAGAGGTCGCCCTGACCGAGGCGCGCACCCAGCTCGCAGACGAGCTTGAGCGCCACGCCGGCGCCGGCGAGCTCGCGGCTCGGACTCTGCTCGTCGATCTTGGGGTCTGCCACGGGAACGCCGCGAGGAACGAGGTCGGCAGGCTCGTGGTGATCGGTGATGACGACGTCGACGCCCTGGGCGAGCAGCCACTCGACCTCGTTTGCCGCGGCGATGCCGTTGTCCACCGTCACCACGAGATCGGGCGAGCAGGCCTCGATGACGCGTCCCAGCGCCACCTGCGAGAGGCCGTAGCCCTCGTCGAACCTGTCGGGGATGAAGGGCTCGACGCGGGCGGCGCCGAGGGCGCGCAGGCCCAAGGTGAGAAGGCAGGTGGAGGTCATGCCGTCGACGTCGAAGTCACCGAAGACGGCGATGGTCTCGCCGCGCGTGATGGCCTGCTCGACGCGGTCGGCCGCCTCCCCCATCCCGGGGATGTCGAGGGGCGGGAGCCAATCGCGATCGAGGGAGGGAGTGAGGAACGCCTGCGCGTCCTCGCAGCTGGTGATACCGCGCGATGCGAGGACGCGGGCCACCAGCGGCGTCACCCCGCATTGGGTGCTGATGCGACGCTCGGCCTCCACATCGCATGCGGCGACGCGCCAGCGAGGGCTCTCGAGGATGCCGGCCATCGTCATGCACCCCAACCCAAGCTTTGCGAAATAGCCCGGCAAGCCCCTATCGGGCGCCAGGGCATGCAGCTAGCAGCCATGGTTTTCTCTCATCTGTCCGGGGTGCGCAGGGAACGCCCTCGCACCGCTCGTTGCTCATCAGGATTGATTATACGAGTATCCCCGACGAAATACCCAATGGCACGCCCCATGCCCACCGGCGAATGGCAGGCGCCTCAGCGATATGACACGTTTGGGACAGGCACCTGGCTGTCCCAAAAGTGTCATGCGATCAATAGTCGTCGGCAGCAGGCGAGGCCATCCAGTCCTCGACGAAGGCTCCGTACTCGCCTGCGAGGATCGCCTCGCGGGCGCGGCGCATGAGGTCGGTGAGGTAGAAGATGTTGTGCTCGGAGAGCAGTATCGCGCCGAGCATCTCTTTCTGGCGCACGAGATGGTGCAGGTAGGCCCTGCTGAAGCCGCCACGGCACACGGGGCAGCCGCAATGCTCGTCGAGCGGGGCGTCCGCGTGCGCATGGACGGCATTCTTGAGGTTGAGGCGACCCTCGGAGGAGAAGGCCGTCCCCATGCGGGCCGTGCGGGTGGGCAGCACGCAGTCGAACATGTCGATGCCACAGGCCACGCCCCTCACCAGCGTGGTGGGGTTTCCAACCCCCATCAGGTAGCGCGGCTTGCCCTCGGGCATGTGCTCGCTCGCGAGCGGCGCGAGCGTCTCGAACATCGTCTCGTGGTCCTCGCCCACCGAATAGCCGCCGATGCCGTAGCCGGGGAAGTCGCCGCTTGCCTCGAGCTGGGCGAGCGAGCGCAGGCGCAGGTCCATGTGCATGCCGCCCTGGACGATGCCGAACAGCGCCTGGTCTTGCCTCTCATGGGCCTTCCAGCAGCGCTCCGCCCAGGCGCTCGAGAGCTCGACGGCGCGCTCGACGAAGGCGCGCTCCGCCGGGTAGGGCGGGCACTGGTCGAGTTGCATCACGATGTCGGCGCCGAGCTTCTGGGCGATCTCCATGTTGCGCTCGGGCGTCCAGGTGACGATCTCGCCGCCGTAGTCCACTGCGTGGAAGGTGACGCCGTCGTCGGAGAGCTTGACGTGCTCGCCCAGGCTGAACACCTGGAAGCCGCCCGAATCCGTGAGGATGGGGCCGTCCCAGCGCATGAAGGAGTGCAGTCCGCCGAGCTCCGCCACCAGCTCCTCGCCGGGGCGCATCGCGAGGTGATAGGTATTGGCGAGGATTATCTGCGCGCCGAGCTCGCCGAGCGCCGAGGGAAGGATGCCCTTGACGGTGGCCTTGGTGCCCACGGGCATGAAGACCGGCGTGGCGATGTCGCCATGGGCCGTGTGGAAGACGCCCGCACGCGCATGCGTGGCGACGTCGCGCCCCTCGATCTCGTAGCTGAACAGCGCCCGCTCCTCGCCCATCGTCATCTCCTCGCCCGGCGCCAGCTGCGCCGGTCATAAAGGGAGCCCGGCACGAGGCCGGGCTCCTCAAGCTGCGTTACGTGCTAGAGCCTACTCGCCGAAGCCGCTGTCGATGAGGGCGACGATGGCGTCGAGGGCCTCCTGCTCGTCCGGGCCATCGCAGGTAATCTCGACGTTGGTGCCACAGCCAAGGCCTGCCGCCAGGATCATCATGATGGACTTGGCGTTCGCGGGGGCTGCGTCCTCCTTGTCAACATCCTTGATGGTGATGTCGCACTCGTACTTCTTCGCCTCCATGACGAAGGTGGAAGCCGGGCGGGCGTGCAGGCCGGTGGCGTTGATGACGGTAGTCTGCTTCGAAACCATGTCTAACTCCCTAATCCCTGAGGAGCCTCCAGTGGCCCCTCTCACGAACCGTATACCCATAGTAACGCAAAACTATTTTTCCAACTCACGGACATTTGCGGCGAGAGGATGCGCGAGAATAGTCGGAGGGAAACGAGTTTGCACGCGCCCTCAGGCGCGGAGGATGGGAGCTGCCGACGATGCCCGACATCCGCGAAGACCTTTCACAGCCATCTGCCAGCCCCGAGCCGGGCGCGGCCATGCCGCCGGCGATGGGTGCGCAAGCGCCAGGCGACGCCATGCCGCCTGTCGCGACGCCGGCTCAGCCGGGCGTCCTGGACGCGTACGCCCAGAGGGACGAGACCTACGTGGTCCCCGACCTCGAGGTGATAAGCGCCGAACAGGCAGGCTACGAGGCTCCCCCTGCAGATGACGAGGGCTCCTCGGCGCTCTCCCGCGTGGGCGGGGCCCTCTCCTCCGCGGGCAGCGCCACCTCCCAGAACTTCATGCAGGGCTTCGCCGCCATGCGCGATGTGGCACGCGCGTCGAAGGAGCATGCGAACGCGAAGTCCGAGCTCTCGGCCATGCGCCGCTCGATTGCCGAGCAGGACGAGGTGCTCGCCCACCGTCACGAGATCGAGCGCGACTACGACACGATAATCGCCGAGCAGACCTCGGCGCGAAATGCCGCCCAGACCTCCTACGATGAGGCGCAGAGGCGCATCGACCAGCTCAACTCCGAGCACGACAGCCTTGAGGCGGAGCTCGAGCGCATGCGCGCCGAGCATGCGGAGCAGATCCGCCCCTACAAGAACGTCATGGATTCCACCAAGGGGCGAGCAGACGACGCCGGCAAGGCCCTCTCCGAGGCGAGGCGCTCCGTGAGAAGCGCCGAATCGCAGGTAAACGATGCCGTCGCCCGTCGTGAGCAGCGCATCGCGAGCGCTAATCGCGCGGTTGACAACGCGCAGTCGCGCCTGGAGAAGCTCAGCTCCGAGCTGCGGGCGCTCTCGGCCGACCCCGCCGCCAGCGAGAACGCGCTCGCGGAGCTCAGGAGCACCGTCGCCGACGAGCAGGCCCACCTCGAGGCCGCCCGCGCAGACGTCGGCGCCGTCACCGAGGATGCGCAGCGCGTGGTGGCCGAGGCGCAATCGCAGCTCGCGGCCCACAAGGCGACCCTCGAGCAGGCCGACGCGGCAAGTGCCGCCGCCAAGGAGGAGGCCGCCGCGCGCAAGGAGGAGCACGACCGGCTTCACGACCAGCACGAGGCCGACGAGGCGCGCCTCGAGAGTTCCATCCTCGAGCGCGAGACCGGCATCCGCGACGCCACCAAGGCGCAGGAGCACGCCAACGAGCTCATCGACCAGGCGCAGGCCCTCATCGACGAGGCGAACGAGATCCACTCAACGCCCGACGTCACCGCCGCGCTCGAGTCCGAGCTGGCCAGCGACCGCATCGAGCTCGAGAGCCTCGAGCGCCATGTGGCCGACCTCGCCGAGCGCTCGCGCGAACTCAAGCAGAGCACGCGCACTGCGCGCATCGTCTTCGTGGCCGTCATCATTGCGGCGGTGCTGCTGATCGCCCTCATCGTATGGTTCATCTTCTTCAGGCGCTAACGCCAGCCCGGATGAGTCAGTAGGGACGTAGCCAATTGACTCATAAGTTTAGTCTTATGAGTCAATTGGCTACGTCCCTACTGACTCATTCGGCAGGTAGGAGACGTGTCTGGTTCTAGAGGATGAGCATGGCGTCGCCGAAGCTCAGCATGCGATAGCGCTCGCGTATGGCCTCCTCGTAGGCCCCCATGATCTGGTCGCGCGTGGCGAAGGCCGACACCAGCATCATGAGCGTCGAGCGCGGCACGTGGAAATTCGTGATCATCGCGTCTACGACGTGAAACTCGCTGCCCGGCATCAGGAAGAGGTCGGTCGTGGCACTCTCCTGCGCCTTGAGCTCGCCCCCTCCCGCAACCCACGCGCTCTCGAGCGAGCGCACGCTCGTCGTGCCCACCGCAATGACGCGCCCGCCGGCCGCGCGGCAGGCAGCAATCGCATCAACCGTCTCCTGGGGCACGTGGTAGCGCTCCGTGTGCATGGCGTGCTGGGTAGGGTCGTCCTCGGTGACGAGCCTGAAGGTGTCGATCCCCACCTCGAGCTCCACCGTTGCCCAGCCGATTCCCGCATCGGCCAGGCGCCCCATGAGCTCCGGCGTGAAGTGCAGGCCGGCCGTGGGGGCTGCCGCCGAGTGTTCCTCATCCATGGCGTAGACCGTCTGGTACTTCTCAGGATCGCCCTCGTAGCTGGTGATGTAGGGCGGAAGGGGCACATGACCCGCAGCGTGGATCGCCTCGTCGAGGTTGCGGCCCCCACAAGGCTCGAATCGGACGAGCCGGCCTCCCCTGCTGCCCTCGACGAAATCGACGACCTCGGCCTCGAGCACCACCTCCGCGCCCTCGGGCGCATGGGCGCCGCCTGCGCGGTACTCGATGCGGGCGCCCTGGCGCAGGCGCTTGCCGGGGTTGACGAGGCACTCCCAGACAGCTCCCATGGAGTCGACGTCCTCGCGACGGCGCAGCAGGAGCGTCTCGGCAAGCCCGCCCGTCCCCTTCTTGCGGCCGACGAGCCTGGCCGGGAGGACGCGCGTCTCGTTTACGACGAGGAGGTCGCGCGGCTGCAGGTAGTCGACGATGTCGGAGAAGCGGCGATGCTCGATGCGGCCGTCCTCGCGATGCAGCACGAGCAGGCGGCATGAGTCGCGCGGCTCTGCCGGCGCCTGCGCGATGAGCTCCTCGGGAAGCTCGTAATCGAAATCGGATGTCCTCATGTGCCGCCCTCCCCTCGTTCGACCAGAGCATTGTAGCCCTCAAAGAGGGAGGCGGCCGCGTTGCGACCGCCTCCTCGGCAACTCCTTGCGCGTGAGAGCCTAGTCCTCGCCCACGACCTCCACGAGGGCGTCGTAGTAATCGACGAGCTCATCGGAGTAGAGGGTGCGGTCGGGGTTATTGGGGTCGACGTAGCGGCCCTTGTAGATGTGGGCATCGCCTGCGATGGGGCGATCGCCGATCTGCTGGTAGATGCGGGCGCTGTAGGCAGCGCGCTTCTTGAGCGCCTGAACCTCGCGACGCATCTGGGCGGGATTGAGGGTCGACAGGTCCTTGATCTCGATTGCCATGGGCACTCCTTCCGCACAGGCGCTCGCCGTCTGCGAGCCATCCATTGGCATATTCCCATAATAAGCCAACTCTAAGCACAAACTGCCACGCGGGCGGCCAATTGCTGCCCAGCGGCTAGCCGGGAAAGGCCATGGACGGATCGTCTGCGGACGTGCGTCCGGCCTTGCGTGCATCCCGCGCGGCATGGCGCATCTCGGCAGCCTCCGCAGCCGAGAACCTGCACCCGCAGTAGCTCTGGCGATACATCCCGAGCTCGCGCGACTGCGTGACGGCGTCCGGATAGTTTGGCCTGAAGTCGCGCACCACCGGCTCGAGCCCATGGGCCTCGGCGAGGCGTACGAGAATCTCGACGCAATCGTCGAAGAGCTGGTAGGGCGATACCGCGAGCGTGGTGGAGATGTGCGTGAAGCCGCGCTCCCGGGCAATGCGGCAGGCTTCGGCCAGGCGCACCGCATAGCAGGCACGGCAGCGCTCCTCGCGCTCGAAGCCCTTGTAGGCGACGCTCGCCTCCCAGCGATCGCGCTCGCAGCGGCCGATGATGACGTCGACCTCCGCCACGTCGCGCGCCCACGCGAGGAGGGTGGCGAGTCGCAGGTCGTGCTCGGCATCGGGCTGGATGTTGGGGTTGGCCCAGCAGATGGTGGGCTCGAATCCCTCCTCGCGAAGGAGCCTCAGCGGCTCGAGCGAGCAGGGGCCGCAGCATGCATGCAAGAGCAATGGCACGCGAACGTCGTCCAAGGCATTGCCCGCAACCACAACATCACCCCCCCATCTCCGGCGTCAATCCATTATGCCGCCAAATCACCAGGCGGCGCCAGGATTGCCGGCAACCAATGGGGGCCGTCCCCGCCCGGGCTCCAGCCCACCACCGCCGCCGCGCTGGTTTCGTGCCATACTAAGCAGGTTGACCAATATGAAGTCTTGAGAGGGACACGCATGAGCGCAAGCACCCAGAATCGACCCGAGTTCCCGAAGCGCGCCGTCATAACCGGCGGTATGCCCTACGGCAACAAGAACCTGCACTTCGGCCACATAGCCGGCGTCTTCGTGCCCGCCGACTTCTTCGCGCGCTTCCTGCGCGATCGCATCGGGCGCGAGAACGTCATCTTCGTCTCGGGAACCGACTGCTACGGCTCGCCCATCATGGAGGGCTACCGCAAGCTCGTCGAGGACGGCTACGAGGGCAGCATCGTCGACTACGTGGAGTCGAACCACCTCCTCCAGAAGGAGGCGCTCGATGCCTACGGCATCTCGCTCGACCTCTACGCCGGCTCGGGCCTCGAGCCCGCCGCGCCCTTCCATGCCGAGCTCACCGACGAGCTCATCCGCCGACTCCACGAGCAGGGCCACCTGAGCAAGCTCTCGACCAGGCAGTTCTATGACGTCGAGGCCGGCCAGTTCCTCAACGGCCGCCAGGTCCAGGGCCGCTGCCCGGTGCGCGGCTGCAAGAGCGAGAAGGCCTACGCCGACGAGTGCGACATGGGCCACCAGTTCGACCCGGAGGAGCTCATCGCCCCCGTCTCGCAGCTCACCGGCACCACGCCCGAGCTGCGCGCCGTCGACAACTGGTACTTCGACCTGCCCGAGTTCCGCGGCCAGCTCGAGGGCCTCATGGACGAGTGGGACGGCAACCCGCAGGTGCGCGACGTGGTGACCAAGACGGTGCGCGAGTCGCTCGTCGACCCGGTCATCTACATCCAGGACAAGTACCGCGACGCCTTCGACGAGGTGGAGGGCGAGCTGCCCCAGCACACGCTGCGCGAGGCGCAGCAGGGCCAGCAGTCCTTCTCCGTTGGCTTCGCGAGCTGGCAGGACCGCGACGCGGCTCGCGCCGTGCTCGAGGGCGCCGGCGTGCGCTTCCGCACCGGCAAGTGCCTGCTGCCGTTCCGCATCACCGGCAACATCGACTGGGGCGTGCCCGCGCCCGAGCTCGAGGACGTCGCGGGCCTCACGGTGTGGTGCTGGCCGGAGAGCCTGTGGGCGCCCATCTCGTTCACCAGCACCGCCCTCGCCATCTCGGAGGACGGCCGCTACTCCAGCGCCGACTGGCGCGACTGGTGGTGCGCAGACGACGCCGCCGTCTACCAGTTCATCGGCCAGGACAACATCTACTTCTACTGCGTGGCGCAGCCCGCCATGTGGGATGCGCTGGGCTGGGGCCTCTTCCAGGACACGCCCATCGCCAACTACCACGTGCTCTTCATGAACAAGAAGGCGTCGAGCTCGGGCGCCATCAAGCCCCCCATGGCCTCCGAGCTGCTCGAGCACTACACCCCCGAGCAGCTGAGGGCCCACTGGCTCTCGCTGGGCCTCGACGCCAAGGCGGTCTCGTTCTCGCCCAAGGCCTTCGACACCAGCGTGAGCCGCGTCGACAAGAAGACCGGCGAGGAGACGCTGGTGCG
>CACZNT010000188.1 GCA_902782635.1 uncultured Coriobacteriaceae bacterium | reverse complement strand
CTTCTCCATCGCGGCGTTGACGAGATCCTCGGGATAGGACTCATACGTCATGGACGCCTTGCCGTCCTCGCCCTTGATGGACTCGAACACGGGCTCGCCCGTCTCCTTGTCCATGAGGGTGCCGGTCACGACATAGGTCTTGCCCGGGATGAGGCCCTCGTAGCGGACAGTGTCGGTGATCTTGGTGGTGGTGCCCTGCGGGATGTGCTGGTCGCCGTCGACCGGGTCCGCGAGGGTGGTGCGGATCTTGGGCACGCGGACCGTCTGGCCCTCGTCCTCGATGTTGGCATGCACGGCGATCTGGCGGCCGTCGAGGGAGACGTCCTCGAAGACGACGGTTGCCTTGCCGACGACGAGCTCGGCATCGACGGAGAAGGTGACCTTCGCCTTGCCGGAGCTCTCCTTCGGGGTGAAGGTGACAGTCTCGGTGATGCCCAGGCTCTCGCCCGTTGCCTTGTCCATGAGCTCGCCGGTCAGGGTGTAGGCCTTGTCGGGCTCGAGGTTCTCGTAGGCGACGACGTCGACGATCTCGACCTTGCCGTCTACCACGACGTCATCCATCTTGGCCTCGTGCTCGCCGCCGACGGTGGCGGTGGTGCGAACCTTCGGGAAGTAGACCGTCTGGCCCTCGTCCTCGATGTCGGCATGGGAGGCGACCTTCTTGCCATTCTCATAGAGTGTCTCGAAGGCCACGGTGGCCTTGCCCGCGAGCTTGGAAGCGTCCACCTTAAAGGTGATCTCGATGGTCATGTTCTCGTCGGTGGCCTCGAACTCGGCGCTCTCGGAGGTGATGCCGAGGGTCTCGCCGGTCTCCTTGTCCATGAGCTCGCCCGTGACCTTGTAGGTCTTGCCGATGACGAGGCGCTCGAGCGCGACCTCGTCCACGACCGTCACGGTGCCGATGCCGCTGGCGTAGTGGCTGCCAGACTCGGTTGCGGTGGTGTGCACGCCGGGCTTGGTCTCGTCATAGACGACGCGGGCGCCGAAGGCTGCCTCGGGCTCGTCCTTGTAGTCGCTCTTCCAGTTGACGTCGATCCACTCGGTCTCGGTGGAGTAGTTGCCCTTGCCCTTGAGGATCGAGACATGGGCCTCGCCGTCGGAGATGCGGTAGCCCTTGGCGGCCTTGGTCTCGGTGACCTCGTAGGTGCCCACGGGCATGATAGTCTTGCCATTGGCATCGGTGAAAAGCGCATCACCAGAAACAGGCGTACTGAACTGGTAGGCGACAAAGCCGCGGTCGTTCGTCTCGAACACCCAAGTGCGGTCGGCCTCGCCCGAGGTGTCGCCGGAGAGGTTGTCGAAGTAGCGCACCGTGAACTGCGTGCCCTTGAGGCCGACCTTCTTCGAGCTGCCCATCTTCTGCACGAGCGCCCATGCAGGGTCGTTCAGCGGCTGGTCTGCGACCTTGACGGTCGCGGTCGCGCCAGCGGTGACCGTGACTTCGTAGACGGTGCCATCCCAAGCGTAGTTGCTCTCGAGCGTCGAGCCCTCGCGCACGTAGTAGGTGCCCGGGTCGAGGTCCTTGGAGACTCCCTTGCCGTTCTCGTCGAGGGTGATGACGGCCTTTAGATTTGCGGAGGAAAAATCCGTCGAGGAGGTGTAGACGCCGTACTGGATCCCGGCCATGTTGTAGCAGGAATTGCCGTTGGTCACGCCCGGGTTGGCCGAGACCTTCTCGATGGCGGCCTTGCCGCTCTTGACGCCCATGAAGATGATGACGTCTTGGACCTGGCTATCACCAGAGCGGTAGATGGCCGAGCAACCGCGCTCGGGGCCATTGCCGCCCGCGTTGGCCCATGCCTTGGCGGCATCGTAGAGGCGATACGCCTCATCGCTGCCGCAGTAGTCCCTGTTGCCCAGGCGCACGGCCCAGATGGCGCGCTGCGTCGCCATGATCTTGCCGCGGTCGGAATACTCGCTCACGGAGCCGGTGTAGCCGTGGTACAGGATGTAGTCGAGCATGAGGTTGCCCGTCCACTTTCCGCCCGTGAAGGTCTGGCTGTGGGTGCCCTGCCCCTGCCAGATGCCGGGAGGAGAGAGCTCCTTGTCCGCGCAGTAGACGACCTGATGGTCGCTGTTGCGCCACATGATGTCCTCGTACCAGCCCTCGCTGGTCTGTCGGAACATGCACGTGAAGTTGAGCGAGCTGGGGATCGTCGCCGCATTCGCGATGCCGACGGCAAAGAAGCCGGCGATGCCAATCGCGAGGGCGAGGACGAGTGCCACCAGCCCGTGGCCCCTATGGGCCCGAGAGGTGCTTTGCATTACCCCTTCCCTTCCGTATGCCTGCGTGGTGGAGCGCGCAGGGCTTTGTCTTGAGGGGGCTTACGCTCCCACGTCCTTGGCGGAGGGGCGGCGGCGGTCTGCGATTGTGGTGTGGATGGCTTGGGAAGCCATTGCCGTCGCCCCTTTCCGTTGCTGGGGAGTGGAGGTCCCCAACAGCAACATTATACCTCACATACCAGACGAAATCAGTCCTCCCAGGGGGTCATCTCGTCGTCATTGCCCTCGGCGAAAGCTGCCATCTCCATCGCCTCGCGCGTCTCATCGGTGGCAGCAACGTCCACGCCCTGCGAGCTGAGCTCGCGGTCGCGCTTCCACATCGGATCCTCCTCGTCCTCCTCCTCGGACTCGTCGTCATCCGGGAACTCGAAGGACCAGAAGCGCTCGTCCGACGCCTCGACCTTGACGAATGCGTCGAACGGGCCCTTGCGGCCCTCCATGCCGCGCACGAGGACGGCGTCCCCGCGCACGAGCTTGCGGATCTGCTCGTCATCGAGGGCGACGCCCTTGACGGAACGCGGCACGTGGAAGTCGCAGGTGCCCTCGTTCACCCATCCGTCGTCGCTGCGGCGCGTCTTGTCGTTCTCGCAGCGCACGGAGCGCCCGTAGTCCAGGACGTGGCCGCCGCACTTGGGGCACGTGCCCATGCGCTCCCTGTGGCGGCAGAGCTTGCCCTCCTCGAGATCGAGCTCGATGAGGGCGGTGTAGGGCTCGCCGCTGCGCGTCATGCAGTCGTGCTCGACCGCCTCGCCCTCCATGAGCTTCCTCATCTTCGCAATGCCGACCTTGGCGCCCCCATACTCCTTCCAGACCTGGAAGTCGCAGGTGCCGGTCGACACCCACTTGCCATCGGCGTCCTGCCCTCGCGTGTTATGCTCGCACGCATAGGTCTTTCCCGCCGAGATCACGCGGGCGCCGCATTTGGGGCACGTGCCCACGACCTTCGGGCCATCGTCAAGAGCCATGTAAATCACCTTTCCTCTCAATCAGTCTTGCTTTCCGTAATTGCCTGCAAGCTCCTATCTCATCGGCATCACCCTCCCAGAAGCCCTTGCGTCCAGTTGCCCGACGTATAGAGCAAGTAGAGCATCAGGAGGCAGCCGGGCACCGCAGCGATCGCGGGGCTGATGCCCGGGAGCGCGACCATGATGTTGAAGAGGTACGGGAAGAGCGTGAGAATCAAAGCTGTCGCGGCATAGGCCAAAACGAGGCCGAAATAGCCCTTGAGGAAGCCGATGCCGATCTGCCTCGTCTCGTCCGCCGCGAGAAACGCAATGGGTACCGGCGAGAACATCGCATAGAAGTAGACCTGGATGTTTCGGGCGAAGCAGACGACAAACGTCAAGATGTAGGCGATTGAGACGCAAAACTTCACGAGGTACGAGGTGATGAAGTAGACCAACAGCTCGCCCAGACCCGCGTCCTTCGGCAGCTCGAAGGCCGTGTCCCGCAAGGTCGGCGTGTTAACCGCCATAGAGGTCCACGCCACCGTCGAATCGTCGAAGATCGCCTTCACGATGCCCCAGGAGTTCTGGAGCAGGAACACGAAGACGGCGAGGAACACGAAGATCTTGATGACGTCGCGGATGCCGGGAAGGGTCGCCGACCCATCGGCGCGCTCCGCCACGCGGATGAGCTGCACCAGTGTGGCAAGCGTGAGGATGGCAGAGCCCGTGGGCAGCGCGAACCCGTTCATGACCGTGGTGGCGATCACGCTCAACACCTTCGCCGCAGGCGTGTTCGCGCTCGAGTTGCCCATGATCGCTTGGAATGAGTTGGGCAGCATGCTTCCGTTGATCTCGCGGACGTTCTCGTCAGCCGCCGCCAGGTTGGCGGTAATGGCCTCGCGCAGCGCATCCTCGATGCCGAAGATGTCTGCGGCGAACGCCAGGGCCGGGATGGCGAGCAGCAGCAGGGCTGCCACTGCGAGCACGTAGGCAATCGCCCTGGGCGTCCCGATCCTGTAGTCCCGGGCCTCTATGGCCGCGCTTGTCGTCATGAGCTCCTCCTCACCGAGACCTCGCCGCCCTCGTGGGCGATCCTGATCTCAACCTTCGTCTTCGCGTTGTTGTCGAGCGTGAGCTTGAGGGAGGTATAGCCCTCCTCCCAATCGTCGGAAGACGCCATGTCCCACGCCCCCTCTGTCGCAGTCGGGGCGTTGAGGGCGCACCAGCGCGTCAGCTCGTCGGAGACGTCCTCGAGGGAGGTTCCCCTCTCCTCGAGCCACGAGCCCTCGATGTCGACCACGTCGACGCGCCCGGAGGCCCAGCAGGGCACCCAGGTGCCGCCTCCGGGCAGGAGCGGGCACGCGAGCTCGAGCGCAGAAGAGCCGTCCTGCCCGGATGTCTTGGCGAGCGTGCAGATGGCAGACCCCTCCGCCGTCTCCAGCTCGAACGTCCACGTGCGCATCTCGCCGGATGATGTCGTCGTCGAATCGCTCGCAGCCGCGCCTATCACATAGGCGAAGGGTCCCTCGTCGCCTTCGATGCCGACGCTGTAGCTGCGGCCAGTCCACGACACGACGACGCTCTCGTTGCCGGAAGCCCAGAGGCTTGCGCGCAGGAAGTCGATGATCTCCTCGACCTCCGAGTCGTACCCATCGCGCAGGGAGACTCGAGATCCCAGCTCGGCGTCCGCTCTGTCCTCTGGGTCGACGACGACGATCTGCTCCCCATCCGTGGCGGCATGCACCACCGTGCAACGAGCCACCGTGAGTGACGTGAGAAGCGCGATGACGACGAGCATGGCGATCGCCGCCCTTCTATGCGAGGCAATGGCGCTCAGGATCGCATCCATGGGCTACCTCCTCCCGAACGCATAGGAGTTGTCGGAGGAGTCGTACTGGGCATCGAAGGCGGCGATCTGGGAGCCCTCGTGGTATGCCCTGATCTCGAAAGAGGTCACCGTGCCCGACGTGGAGAAGCTCCCGAGCTCGGCCATGACGTAGTCGCCCTCGGCGGTCGAGGAGGCAATTTCCGGCTCTGCCTGCGCGGCCCACTCAGACCACATCTTCTGCAGGTTCGCGGCGCCCTCCTTGCCGAGCTTGCCCTCGAGGGTCCTCGTATCATCGAGGAAGCAGTTCGTCACCCTGCTCTCGCGCTCGCTCTTGTCGGACGCGCTCGTCTGCTCGCGTACTGCGTCATCGTTGACGCCCTCGATGACCTGCCCGAGCTTCGTGACCGACCAGGAGCCGCGCTCGAGCTGGCAGGTCGCCCAGAGCTGGACGCCCTTGACGCGGAGATAGACCACCCGGGCGGTGTCGCCCTCGTGGATCTGAACCTCCTCCGGGTCCTTCGGGCACTCGAACTCGGTCGTCGAGAAGTCGCGCGCCTGGCCCGAGAGCCAGGAGGAAAGCTCGCTGGCCAGAGACGAGAGCTCTGCGTTCGTGAACGCCTCGAGCCTCTCCGCCCCATCGACCCTCTCGAGCCAGGACGGCCGCGTCGCGCGCTCCTCGTCCTCATCAGCCTCGCCCTGGTCGGACCTCCCGGTCTCGACGGGCTCGTAGCCCACCTCGCCCTGCTCGATCTCCACGGCTGTGGCCGCGGACGCAGGCGCGCTCGTCGAGCGCCCGACCCAGAGCTTTCCGACCGCCAGGCCGATGAGGATTGCCGCGAGCATCGTGCAGAACGTCACGGCTGCCACAATCCGAATGTCTGCCTTGTCATTACCCATATATCTGCCTCCTAGAGGATGCTTCCGTAGTTGGTGGCGCCGACGACCTGCAGGCCGTCCTTGCCGAGGACGTAGTAGGGGTTGGCGCCGATCCTGGACTCGCCGCAGAACTCGAGCACGCACCGGCCATCATCGTGACCCCAGACGTTCGCGGGGTTGTGGTCGAACTCGAAGACCTGCTGCGACTTGTGGTCGACGATCACCGAATCGATGGTCGAGCCGTCCGAGAAGACCCAGGTGACGTGGTCGCCTATCTGGCCGAAGGTCGACGTGCAGGCGACGAGGTAGCAGTTTCCGAGGCGGCAGAACCCCTGCGAATCGTGGGTTCCCCCGGCCCTCTTCCACGCCTCCTGGACATCGCGCTGCGCGGTCCCCGTCGGGAACAGGTAGGGATTGGTGATCCTGCCTGCGACCGTCCCGCCGTAGCCGTCCCAGGTCGCAAGGTCGAACTCGTAGGTCGCGTAGTCGCCGACCGGATGCCCGTTGAGGGTCTGCGGGATGGAGATCTCGCCGCCGCCCTGGGACAGGCCCGGCAGATGCAGGAACACCGCACCTGAGCGGTTGGCCATGTTGATCGTCATCGGCGCGCCCTCCGGGCCCCTGTGCTCGATGGAGTCGCCGATTCCGTCGGCGTCGTAGTCGCCGATGTAGATGCCGACGTGGCCGGGCCACCAGATGATGTCGCCCGGGATGGCCTGTTCGTAGCTGACCACCTGCAGGCGGGAGTCGGCGCGGATGCCGTCCGACCTATGGGCGTATCCGAGCCAGGGGCTCGTGTCCACCCCCGCCTGCTCGTAGCAGAACTTGACGAGGCCGGAGCAGTCCGTGTTGTCGCCTATGCGGTAGGCGACGCCGCCGTAGTCGTACATGGAGGTGCCGGAGTTGTACATGGCCCAGGCCGCGGCGACGATCTGGGCATACCCGCCTCCTCCCGCGGGCTGCGTGAACAGCGTCGAGCACGCCGACATCATTGACGTCACGATGACGAGGAAGAGGACGACGACCATGAAGAGCGGGGCCAGGGCGACCAGGGCGGCGTTCAGCGCCGTCGAGAACATGGCCAGAAGCGGCGTGAAGGCCCGCGCCACGACGGCTCCCGCGCCCTTTCCCAGGATGTGCCCCGCGAGCGCTCCCGCGCCGCCGCCAGCCTCGCTCGCCCTTGCCGAGCTCGAGGCGGCGGAATACAGGTAGGCGGCCTTCTTGAGGCGCTGCCTGAGATGTGCGGAGGAACCCCTCGCGGCAGCCTTGGCCGCGCGCTTGGGCGCAGAGGCTCCCGCCGCGCTCGAGGACCGCTCGCTGGCCCAAGCGGCGAGCGTCGCGCGCCCGGTGCCGCCTTCGGCCTTCTTGCGACCTTGGCTCGCATCGCCCGAGCGTGCTCCCGACTGGCGCTCCACGGGGCTCGTCGCGGTCGTTGCGCGCTCCGAGAGGGCGATGGCCTTGGTCTGCGCCTGGGAGGGCCCTCCCTGCGACCTCCCGCGGACGGGCGCACCCTGGCGCTCGAAGCGAGACTCGGCGGCCTTGCGCATGTGCGCCGCGCGGCTGACTGGCGCCTGCTTCTCCTGCGCCCCGCGCCTCGCATGACGAGGCTTCCTCGAGCGGGGCGAGGAAGTTTTGGGGCCGGACGAGCCGCCCATAAGGCGGGCGTCTCGGTCGGCCTCCCTGACCACGCCGGTGCTAGCTCGCTCGTCGCGCTCGCGCTCGCCGACTACATGGTCGGTGATGCGAGCGGAGAGCTCGTCGGCCCTCTTAGCGTGGTCGGCAGCGGATGCGGCGTCCGATATGACCTTAAGGTCGTCGGCCATCGCTATGCCTTCTTCCCCTCGAGGCGCTCCTTGCGCTCCAGGTACTCCTCGGGCGAGGTGGAGAACAGGTCGTAGAGGCGGTTCCCCGTCGGGAAGTCGTCGTAGATCGGCACCCTGATCGCGTCGGCGATGAGCAGGCCGGAGCCGCGCGACGCCGTCTCATCGATGTAGGAGACCTCTTGCTCGGAGAGCGAGAGCGACTCCTCCCAGAAGCGGCGGTCCGTCGGCGCCTGCTGCAGGATCAGGAAGAACCCGCTCTGGTCCATGATCTGCGCGCCCTCGCCCGCAAGCGACAGGGCACTGGCGCTCTGGGTCATGCCCGTGCAGATGAGGCCGTTCTTGGCGCCCTCGCGCCACAGGCGCCCCAGGAAGTCCAGGATGGCCGGGTGGCTGTAGAGCGACTGGACCTCGTCGATGTAGAGCCACGTCGAGATGCCCCGCTCGTGGTTGACGTACATCCTCTGCATGACGGACTCGAGACATCCCAGCATGTTGAAGACGAGCATGTCTCCGGGCACGCGCGAGAAGTCGAAGCAGATGAGGCTCGCGGCCTCGTAGTCGATGTTGGACTCGTGGTTCATGAAGTCCAAGGCGCCCTTGATGAAGCGCTCGTAGGCCAGCGCGAGTCTCTGGGCGTCCTCACGTCCCGCGCCCTTGACGGCCTTGAGCTCGTCGTAGAAGTCACCGAGCAGGGGCACCTTGTCTTCAGAGCGTGCGTAGACCTTGTCGATCGCGCCCGAGATGATTGAGCGCTCCTCCTGCGAGAGGTCGGCGTTTCCCTCGCTCTTGAGCGCGGAGCTCATGGCCAGGAAGGCGTCGATCTTCTCCGCCAGGGCCGAAGACCTCGAGAGGCCCGCCACGTCGGCCATGTCGAACGGATTGAGGTGGTTCGTGGTATCGGGGCCGAAGTCGAAGACGATGCCGCCGCTCTCGCGGGCCTGGTAGACGTACTCGCCGGTGACGTCGAAGATGAACTTGACGTCGTCGGGGAACATCAGCGTCGTGTTCATGATCTCGCGCTTGATCGCGAAGGACTTTCCTGAGCGCGACTTGCCGCAGACGAAGCCATGCGGGAGCATCAGCTTCTTGCGATTGCAGAGCACGAGGTTGTTCGAGAGCTGGTTCTGCCCGTAGTAGCCGCCTCCCTCCATGTCGAGCTCGGCCGACGTGAACGGGATGAAGATGGCCGCCTCCGAGGTGAGGAAGTCGCGCATGACCTCGACATGGTTATGGGCGAGCGGGAGGACGGAGTTCAGGCCCTCGCGCTGCCGCAGCGCCAGGCTCGCCAGCTCGATGCCGTTGGAGTGAGCCGTCCTCACGATCTGGTCGACGTTCTCGATGAGCTCGTCGAGCGTCTTCGCATACGTGTAGACGAGGCCGGTGTGGTAGTAGATGCGCTGGTTCTCGTGGCTGATCGCATAGAGGACCTTGGAGTTCTCATCAGAGACGTCCTCGAGCTCCGGCGGGATGATCGTCCAGTCGAAGCCCTGCGAGACCGCCTGCTGCTGCTTCTTGATCTTCTCTGCCTGAATCCAGTTGGTCTGCTGCTTGACCATGGCGAGCGCCTTGGCCTTGTCGAGCGGCTGCATGTGCCAGGAGACCACGAGCGGCATCTGGAGGTCGAGGATGTTCGAGATGGCTCGGTCCGTGAGCTCGGAGGCGTAGTTCTCGCGCATGACGAGCGCCTGGCAATACATACCATCGCTCGTGAACCAAGTGCCGTCCGACCCGTCCGGGCGGAAGTCGAGCGTCATCGGGCAGACGAAGTCCTTCGTCGTGAGCGCAGAGCCCACCGAGAGGTCGCGCTCGTAGTCGAACTCGAGCTCGGACCCCGGCCTCGTCATGGAGTTCACGAGCGCCAGACGGGCATGCCCGTCGAGCACCTCGATCCTGCTCCTGTTCTTGCCGAGGGCCGTCCTCACATCGCCCCTGATCCTGGCCAGGGCGCGCGTCGCCGTATCGGCATCGCGCGCAGGTATCGCATAGGTCAGGTAACGATCGCGCTTGATGTTGGAGGACCCCTCCCTCATCTTGGCGTTGAGGATCTTGTTGAACGTCTTGGCGAGCTCGGCGTTCTCGCCCTCCTCGTCATCGAAGAACTTCCTCTGGCCGATGACGTCCGGCGAGATCGGCGTGTTGGTGATCGTGTACTGGATCATCGTGTCGGCGCTGAAGTAGTCGAGAAGCCCCGCCATGACGCG
Organism: uncultured Coriobacteriaceae bacterium; assembly: GCA_902782635.1. GTDB lineage: Bacteria > Actinomycetota > Coriobacteriia > Coriobacteriales > Atopobiaceae > CACZNT01. The sequence goes on along the minus strand of CACZNT010000188.1, from coordinate 9,610 downwards.
GAACATCGACTCCTGGTCCTCCTCGCGGGCGGACTGGTAGCTCACATCCTCGAAGGCCACGGTCTCCGAGAACAGGCCCTCTTCGACCTCGCAGAGGCCATTCCTGAACATCCGATCGAAGCCGATGGCGTCGTAGACGCCCTGGGCGTCGCGACGGCGACGCCTCTGGCCCTCGTAGCGCCTGCCCAGCTCGCGCTCGTCCTCCTTGAGGCGCTGGCGCACGCTCTTCGCAGCGCGCTTCTCCGATCGCTCGGCCTCCTTGAGCGCCTCCGCCTGCTCGCGCGCCTCTGCGCGGACGCGCTTGAGGTCGCGCTTCAGGGCGCGCTTTGCAGCGCGCTTCTCCGCGCGCGTGTAGGGGATGCGCTTACCCTCCCTCGAGACCGGGAGGGCCTCTGCGAGCTCCTTGAAGGCATCGAGCGCGTCGGAGGGCGCGTCGACCACTTCCGGGGTCTCCACGGCCTCAGCGGCCTTCTCAGTCTCCTGCGGGGTTTCCTGGCTCCCATCGCTCGATTGCACGCGCTCGTCGGAGCTTTTTCCACGTCTTAGTAGCGATGTCAGTCCCATTCGCTTCTTTCCTTTCGTCGCCCGCCGCCTGGAGAGCGGCGAACCTTTCCTTGTTTGAGTAGGTGAGTCGGGCGGACGTCGAGATGTGCCTCACGAGGTACGGGAGCCACTTCTCGAGCGCCATCCCCGACGGCCGCCAGAATCCCAGCGCCCAGCCCGGCACGGACGCGAGCATGCAGATGATCATCACGTCCGAGTACGGGATGCGCAGGACGAACCAGAAGAAGCAAGCCAGGCCGACTGTCGTGCCGACGGCGATCGCCGAGAAGGCGAGCATGCGGCCGGAGAGGCCGAGCGCGACCTTCGGCTGGTACTTCGTCAGGTCCTTATGAATCGGCATCGCGAGCATTAGAGGATGCCCGCCGCGATGAGCCAGACGCGCATGGCGCTCGGGTTGATGAGGCCGAGCCCGGTTGCCCAGGTGGTGTCAAGGCCCCTGAAGAGGGCCCCTGCCGCCGCGACCACGGCGCCGCCGCCAACGAGCATCCAGCCGGCGTTGAGCTGGGCGCCGCCGCCCTGGACGATGCCAGAGAGGTTGAGGCCGACGGTGACGAGGCCGATGACGACCATGGCGCCGCCGATGAAGATCACGGCCGACGAGATGAGGGTGAGTACGTTCGAGAGCATCGGAGCTCCTTTCCGGGGACGTGTCCCCTTTGGTCTCCCTGCTCCTGTTTCGGCCTTAATTGGACTCATTCGGCCACATTTGCTAGGATTTGCGCAGGGAGCGCTTTGCCGTTTCCTTTCCAAGGAGGCGCTGGCACCGGCCGTCGCGGCTAGGGAGTGGAGACCCGAACCGCAGGATGCGTGGTACATCCCCACGTGATAAGGCTCGGGCTGGCGCTTCCGCCTTTCGACCCTTATGGGGCGTCACCTAGCCCATCGGCATCTCCTCCCTTCCGCTTGTGATCCTTCCTATGGGTCTTGGCGCGCTCAACCCGGGCGCGCCTCTCGGCACTTGCCGCCCTAAGCTCGGCAACGCGCTCGGTGGTGCTCTTGAAAGCCTCCTCGGCCTCTCCCAGGCGCCTCTCGCAATCCGCGTGGCGCCTCCTCGCGGCATCCAGCGCCTTGAGGGCTCCGTCGGCCTCCTTCTTGAGGGCCTTATACTCGGGCGTCCCGCTGGCGGCGTCGGCGGCGGTCACGCTTGCGAGGCGCTCGTCAAGCGCCTCGTCGACGGCCTTGGCGGCGCCGTCGAGGGCATCCCTGGCCTCGCGGACGTCGAGGCCGGCCTCCCAGCCCATGAGCCAGGTGATTGCCTCCTCGCCCAGAGGTCGTCCCGCCTCCTTCCAGGCGAGGTAGTCGAAGGCCCTATCCGGGTGCTCGCCCTGGTAGACCGGGTCATAGCGCGGATGCTCGTAGCACCAGCTCTTGTCGTCCTTGATGATCTGCTTGTCGCCGATGAAGACCAGGGCCTCCTTGTTGGAGAGCGTCGAGACCTCTGCGGGGTCATAGAGGTCGCGTCCGATGACGTCATGCGAGACCGTGTGGTCGGCGCCAGGGCCGAAGCCGCGCACGGAGCTCGAGGTCTTCTCGATGGTCTGCTTGCCAGCCATCTCGGAGATCTCCTTGGCGGTCGAGAAGTTGCGGCCTCCGCCCAAGAACAGCGTCGTCGCGCAGCAGTCGCGGATGGTGAGGGCGTCCTCCTCGCCATACGTGCTCTTAAGCTGCGAGAGCGACTGCAGGATGATCTGGATGTCGATGTTGCGCGAGCGCACGACGGCGATGGACTGCGAGAAGCTCGGGAGCTTGCCGACGTTCTTGAACTCGTCGAACACGAGCGAGACCGGCCTCGGCAGCGAGCCGTTCCGGTTGTCAGCCGCGCTCATGGGCAGGAAGATCGCCTGCCACATGAAAAGCGACAGCAGGCAGTTAAGGTGGCCGTCGAAATCGGACATGACCACGAAGATCACCCGGGGCGGGCGCTTGGAGCCATCTGGCATCCTGTCCTGGCCCAGGAGCTCGAGGTGCATGTCATCGCGACCGCGGCTCTTGCCCGAGAGGAGCGTCTTGACGCCCTCCTGCTGCAAGCTCGCCAGGCGCGTGTGGCTCGAGATGACGAAGCTCTGGAGCGTCTTGCCGGCACCATGGCGGAACTGGTGCCAGGCCGAGAGCGCCGGGTCCTCGGTGACGTCGAGGCCGTAGCGCATCCTGCCGTCGGAGCCCCTGCGCTGCTCGGCGGGAGACACGCCGTCGCGGCGCTTCATCTTCGTGGGCTCCATCTGCGTGCCGCGCGACGCGACGCCGCGGGCGCTGCGCGGGCCAGAGGACCCCTGGCTGCGCCTGGGCTTGCGCCCGGTCTCGATCTGGTCGAAGATCCGGTCGAGAGGGCACTTCTGCCCCTCATTGCCATCGCCTCCGATGTCGGCGAGCGTCGTGAGCTCGAGCAGGCGCTTCATCGTCATGTCGGCCTCCTCGCCCCAGTCCCACATGAGGGTCAGGAGGGCCTGGTAGAACAGCCTCTCGCCGTTGTCCCAGATGGGGTCTGACGACTCGCGGCCGTTGTTGGTGTTCGTGACGAGGCACTCGATGAAGGTGAGGATGTCGTCATAGCTCTTGATGTTGGCGAGCGGATTCCAAAGATCCGAGCGCCGCATGTCCTTGGTGTCGAACACGCGGATGTCGATGCCGTTGCGCACGAGCGTGGCGCCGACGCGCTCGATGACGGTGCCCTTGGGGTCGATGACGACCATGTCACGGCCGGCCTTGACCTGCATCACATTCGGCTCCACGAAGCCGGCAGTCTTGCCCGCGCCAGAGCCTCCGATGATGAGGACGTTACGGTTGGCGACCTTCTCGCGCACCGAGGGCGTCCTCCTGATGGCGATGCCGAGGTGCTTGGTGAGGATGATGTTGTTGTCGGGGTCGTCCGGGTCGCGATACGCCTGGCCCTCGGAGACCTTGCCGTCGCGCGACGAGCCGAACTCCTCGCCCTCGCGCCTGGCCTTTGCCTGGTTCATGGCGAAGGTCGCGACGAGCGCGATGCCCGTGATGCCGAGAGTCGTCGCAAGGAGGGCGAAGGTGCCGCCTCCGATGCGAGCCGGGTCGGCCAGGATCTCGGGCACGAAGCGGTCGAAAGCGCGGCCACTCAAGGCACGCAGAGGATCTGCGGACCTGTCCAGGATGTCGCCAAAGCGGTTGAGGGCGTAAAGCATGGCCAGTGCCATCCCCGCGATCGCCCCCATCGCGCGAGGATCGGCGCTGCGATTGTCCATGCTCACCTCACGGGATCGGTCAGACCAGCCTCGGGGGCTACTCCCTCGGTGAGGGACTTGTGGATGTCGATGGCCTCTTTGATGACCTTGCCGAGCTTGGTCTCGTCGCCCGAAAGCTCGAGCGCGGAGCCCAGGATGTCATCGCGGGCATCCTCCAGATTGGCCTCCTCGACGACGGCGCCGCGCGCAGCTCGCGTCTGCTCGATGTGGTCGACTAGGTTCTGCAGGGCCTCGATCGTCTTGCCATCGCCGCGCTCGACGATGACGACCGGGAAGGACCCGTCACGGTCCTGCTCGGGCACGGGAGCGACCTCGACGTTCCTGCTCGTCGCATAGGCGACGAAGGCGTCGCGGGCGTCCTCGGACCAGAAGCTGAAGGTGCCGTATGAGGCGCTATCCTCCTCGCGCACCTCGAAGCTGCTGATCTCCTCGGGCTGCTCGACTGCGACGAGCTCGCGGGCATGCAGGGATTGGGAATGCGCCTGCGCGCTTGCGGCGCGCATGAGCTGCTGAAGTGCGAACCTGGCGGCCCGGGCGATCCATTCCTCGCCGCGGCGGCCGGCCTCGGAACCGGCGTCAATCATTGGGAGCTCCTTTCCTCTGCCGGGGAGTGGAGGTCCCCGAACATTACATCCATTTTACCATCTTCGGGCGACGCCTTCGCAGGCCGCCCGCCTTCCCCATGAGATTCCTATGCTGCCCTGGCCGGCTGCTCGCGCCTCTGCGCAAGCTCCTGCGCAAGGGCCTCCTCTAGCTGCTCCGTGGTGACGTCCTCGAGCCCGCGCAGGGCGAAGAGCTCGATGCAGACGAAGGAGCCGACCGAGAGTTCGATGTGGTTGGCATACCAGGTTGCCGTCCCCATGTCGCGGCATTTCGTGAACTTTCGCGCCGCCTGCTTGCGGCTCGTCTCCTCGGCTGCCGCCGCCGCTGCCTCGTGGCAATCCTTGGCATTGAGGAGGAAGCTGTTGAGCTTGCCATCAGCCATGGGGCGCAGCCAAGAGGTCAAGGGAATTGCCTTCGCCTCGTCCGCGCCATACCTCTGACGATGCCACTTGCAGTACCGCTCGTGGGCATCGAGGATGGCCTCTGCCGGGATGTGGTGATCTCGGATCAGGCTTGCGAAGTCACGCTCGATGCTCTTCTGGAAGCGCTTCTGCACGCGCTTGGGGGTTTCACGGATGACCCTGGCGAGGATGGCGGACTCGGACTCGGAGAGGGGCTCCGATATACAGCCCTTGCCCGCCGATGCGCCCTCGCGCATCTCGGCGGGCGGTATATGTATATCGTTCTTAGATATACATATATCTCTTTCCTCTTCTGCGCAGGCGTTCTCTATATAGGGGTTGCCCTCATTTTGAGGGGTTGCCCTCATTTTGAGGGATTGATTATCCCGGTTACCCTCAATTTGAGGGATTGATCTACCTGCGGATTGTTGAAAACTTTTTCCCAATCCCTCAATTTGAGGGATTGATCTACCTGTGGTTTCTTCGCGGCCCTCGAGCGCGTTCACACCACCGGAGGGCTTCTCCGGAGCGCTCTCGACGGTCTTCTGTGCCGCCTCCTCGAGGCGCTCCGCGAAGCGAACCTTGTCGATGGGAATCCCCGGAGGACAGTCCCCCGGGATGTGCGTCAGGGCGTCGATTGCCCGCTGCGCCGCCGGCACGTTGATGGAGTACGTCGGGATGGCTTTGCCTCCCCTGGGATTGAACATGACGCCCCTCACGTCGATCAGCTCGTCCTCGATGAGCTCCTTGAAAGCTCGCTCGACGCTCGCATGTCCGACCTGGAGGTACGACGCTATGTTGCGCTGCGTGGACGCGAGAAGCCCGCGTCCCGATTGATGCGCCCCGTAGACGAGGCTGTAGATGGTGAGTTTGATGCTGCCGATTCGGAGGCCAAGCCCCTCCTCGTGCCACATCCACTCCTTGAGGACGAGCGTGCCCGGCTCATCGAGCCATTCGGTGCCTCGTCCCGTGCGCTCCTGCGCGGTTGGCGTGCCCATAGAGATCCCCTTTCCAGATAGGTGGTTTTCGATTGCTGGAAAGCGGACGCTCTCGGCTTAGCGTTTCGGCTCCAGGTGCGACCGCTGTGCCGCCTGGGGCCTAGATCTGCGCTGCTGCGCAGACCGTAAAGCTGGGGTAGAGGGTTTGCTACGCCCTCGCCTGCCTGGGTTTGCAGGCCATGAGGAACGGGTTTCGCGCGCGAGTGCGCTTCACCTTGAGGAAGGTCTCGATCGGAAGGGGCCTCTGCGACCTTTCCAGGCCGATGTAGAGCGCGATGGCATCGAGGACCGACGTGGCGTCGTACCCACGCGCCAGGAGGCCCTCAAACGCCTCCTGCGCGGCCATTCTCCCGGCATCGTCCCTCTCGTCGGCCATGCCAAGTTCACATGCCCTCGCGTACACTTCGTCAAAGCCCCTGCTCGTTCCCATGTGTCCTCCGATGCTTCCTCGTGTTGCCTTATTTCGTGCCTCCCAAATGTGGGAGGGCTTGCGGATGATCTCCTGCGGCGTGATCCGCTGCAGCACTACCTCTGGTCGACGATTGCCGCGGGCTTGTAGAGCGGCTGGGACCTCATCCAGGAGATGAGCTCATCGCGCATGATCTTGCGACGTCCCTCGTTGAAGTAGAGATGTGCTGGGAGCTGCCCCGTGTCGATGGCCCTGCGGATCGTCTCCCGGCTGCAGTTCGCGAAAGCGGCGGCATCGCTGACGTGGAAGGCAAAGGCTTCCGGGGTCTCATGCGCCTTACGATTCATGGCACGCCTCCTCGACACAGCCGCGGTTGTCAGAAAGGCCGCAAAGGTAGTCTGTGGAGACGCCAAGCCTTACCGAGAGCTTGCAGAGGGTGCTTGCAGTAGGTTCGGCCTTTCCTAGCTCGAAGTTGGAAACTTGGCTGCCTCCAATCCCCGCCTCGTAGGCGAGGGCCGCCTGTGTGAGACCCATTTCGTCCCGGATGCTCCTTAGTCGCTGTGAGAAGAGGTGTTGGTTGAAGGGAAACCTCATCTTGTCCTCCAAACAAAGAAGAAAATACTGCCACCTACAGAGTATATATAAGATTTGATGTTATTTAATCTACAACAAGGAAAAAAACTCTGATTTCTTATGAAAAGTGCTATCGTATTCTCATTCATAGAGGACAAGGGGCGGAGATGAAAACACGGTTGATGGAGATCCGGAAGGCAGCCGGCTACAAAAGCAGAAAAGAAATCGCAGATGCTCTAGGCATGAACGTTCACACCTACGCCTATTGGGAGACCGGCAGGACTGACATCAGCGCCTCGGTCATTTGTATGCTCGCCGACTTCTTCGGCGTGACGGTCGATTATCTCCTCGGTCGCGACGAGGTCGCGAGGGGTACCTACGAGGATCCACGTGAGAGTGAGCTTCGGATGAGCTTCCGCTCTGTGAGCGAGGATCGCAAGAACATGATCGTCCAGGTTGCTCGGGACGCGAGCACGGCGGAGGGCGTCTCCCAGCTCGCCGTCCAGGGCGGCATGTCGCTGGCGCAGGGTGCTGCGCAGGTGAATGGCCCAGGATCCACAGCCCTCTCCGGCGAGGCGGAGGGCGAGCACAACGCAGCGGGCAACATCAACTCCGGGAACACGGACAACTCCACCAACGTGACCTACATCACCAGCAACTACCTCGAGGGCGAGTAGGGCAGCTTGCAGGTCAGGCCGTCTGCTTAGGTTGCTAATACCTTTTAGTTGCATAAGATAACTTAGTCCCAAATAAGGCTCATAACACCTATTAGTCGTATTAGCTTGCTATATCCGCTAATATCATTTATCTTTTTATTACCTATAAGCGATATAATCCATACTCCATGAAGGGATGGGCTCGAGATGATTTGGACGCAACGGCCTCCTCGGCAGCGATGGGATGCGTTCTGAGGAGGATGAATGGGCAGGATGTCGGCTGACGGCCACCACGGCTCGATGAGGCCGGCGGGCAAAGGTCGTTGGTATCTTTATGTCAAAAGGGGCGTGAGGCGCGTCAAGCGCCTCGACTTCGAGGCAACCGGCAACGACGGAACGCCCCGCGGGTACTACGAGGTATTCGAGGGCACGGCCGAGGAGGCGCAGAGGCGGCGAGACGAGATCTGGGAGTCAATGGCCACCGACGTCAACCTCGGGGACAGGATGACGATAGGCGACTACTGGGAGAGGGTGTTCGTCGACGAACACCTCGTCAGGCGATCCGCGAAGACGCGGAAGGCATACGAGAGCTACTTCTCGCGCTACGTCCTGCCGGCCTTTGGGCACAGGTGGCCGCCCGACATCCGCCACCGCGAGCTCCAGGCTCTCGTAGACTCCGTCGCAGGCCCGGCATCCCAGAGGACACTCGTGCGCTACCTGAGAGCATTTCTGGGATACATGCGCGCGGATCTCGACATCCGCGAGCCCATGGCGATCGACGGGAGGATCGAATACAGCCCGCTCCAGGCCAGGCGCAAGGAGACCTGGTCTGCGGAGGACCTCCGTGAGGCGATGGTTGCTCTCGAGGGCAATCGGATAGAGCGGCTGTTCCTCGTGATGGCCGGGGGAGGGCTGCGCCGCGAGGAGGCAATCCCCCTGGTCGTCCCGGATGACCTGCGCTTCGCGGCCGACGAGGCCGGCAGCCTCGTCGCGGAGGTGCGGATCTGGCGCACCTTCACCGACGAGGACCGGCTGCGCGAGCTCACGAAGACCCGGGCGGAGCGCTACGTGGTGATCCCCGAGCCCTTCTCGTCTCGCCTGCTCGAGCTCATGCCAGACCAGAGCGAGCCGCTCTTCCCCTCGACACTCCGGGAAAAGTCCCCAGACGAGGTCGATGACCGTTACTTTGACGGATGCACGCTGCCGACGATGACGCCCAGCGCGGTCTCGGCCTACTGGGCCAAGCTCTTCAGGCCGGAAGGCACCTACAAGATCCGCTCCAAGGAGCACGTGCGCCCGGCAGGCCCTCTCGCATCCCTGCCGAAGATCGAGCTCGAGAGCTTGCGGCATACCCATGTCACCCTGGCCCATGAGGGCGGAGCGCCGATGCACCTCTCCGCGCTGGCCCACGGCCATTCCGAGCAGGTCCAGTATGGCCATTACCTCGGCACTGGCCAGGCATCGCGCGTCGTCGCAGACGCCGTGAGCAAGGTCATGCGAGGGCGGTTAGAAACCCCTCGAAGGGACAGCGATTACAGGCTATGAACAAGCTCTAGGTAAGAGCCTTTCGGCTGTTACGTTTGACGGAGTCGGGTCCCTGAATCTAACCCTCGGCTACACTGATATATCAGTGAATGTGGGCCCGGGCTGGACTATGTTCCGCTGGGGCCCCAGTTGTATGCCGAGGAGATAGTTCATGGCGAAGAATATGACTGAGGACCAAGTTCGCGATTTATCGCGTGATATTCTGGGGCTAGTTGATTCCGATGAGGTGAAGGCTGGAACTGGTCAGCTTACCACGTTCAACCAACTCGGCTTTAAGGGTGTTGCGGACAAACCTGATGGATGGTATCTCCCGGACAACAGGAGTTTAGTAGCGCTCGTGCTTGAGACTAAAGGCACGCACATAAAACTCGGTGAGGCCCAGCAGAAGGAACTAATCAAAAACGTCAATATCGTATGTACGCAATACGAGAAAGTCGTGGGCATCCTATATAACGGCGAGGACGTGATGGTCTACAAGGACGAAGAGTGGATTGATGACATCCCTTCTTTGCAGAACAAGGAGCACTATTTGAAGCTATATTCGGTCGATCAGATTGATAAGGAGATGATTTACAACCTGACCGCCCGAATCAATAACTGCCTTCACACCGATTTTGGTATTAAGAATCTTTATCATCGAATGATTTTT
>CACZNT010000187.1 GCA_902782635.1 uncultured Coriobacteriaceae bacterium | reverse complement strand
TCCTCCTTGGGGTCGAGGCCCATGGCGATGGCCGTGTCGGCGATGTACATGGCGTAGGAGGGCGTGCAGCGCAGGATGGTGAAGCCCATCTCGCGCATGACGCGGATCTGGCGCTCGGTGTTGCCCGCGCTTATCGGGATGGTGGTGCAGCCTGCGGTGAGGCCGCCGTAATGCGCGCCCAGGCCGCCGGTGAAGAGGCCATAGCCGTAGCACACGTGGATGACGTCGCCCTCGCCGCCGTTGGCATACCAGATGCCGCGGGCGAAGCAATCGCCCCAGATGTCGAGGTCGTGCTCGGTGTAGCCGCCGACGGTTGCGACGCCGGTGGTGCCCGAGCTCATGTGGATCTCGCGCACCTCGTCCATCGGGACGGCGAAGAGCTTGTAGGGGTAGTTGTCGCGCAGGTCCTGCTTGGTGGTGAAGGGTGCCTTCGCGAGGTCGTCGAGCGAGCTCACCGCATAGGGGTCGAAGCCCGCCTCGTCGAAGAGCTCGTGGTAGAAGTCGACGTTCTCGTAGCAGGCGATCACCGTCTTCTTGATCCCCTCGAGCTGGACGTCTTCCAGCTGGTCATGGGGCATCGTGAGGATGTCCTGGGGTTTCTTCATATGGTCTCCCTCGCTTCAAAGCTGTTCATGCGATTGTATTCCTTGCCGAAGGGCGAGGGGCGACTGTTTGCCAGCGCGCAATCTTAGGTCCCCAGCCCGGGCAAGCTGCGGGAAAGGGGACCTTTCCGCTATACTCATTCGGTACGTCCAAGCAACTAAAAGGTGACCCGGACCGCATGAGCCTCATCTCCCTGCAATTCGCCCTCTTCATAGTCGTCTCCGTATGCGCCTACTATGGCGTCGGGCGCGTATTTGGCCGTGGTCAGTGGGTGGTGCTGCTCCTCGCGAGCATGGCATTCTATGCACTTGCGGCAAGCTGGCAGCTCTTCGCGCTCGTGCTCGCAGTTGCGGGCATCACCTGGGGCTGCTCCCTGGGCATGAGCGCAATCGATGCCCGGTCTCGCGAGGCCCGCAAGGCGGCCGAGTCGCGCGAGGAGCGCAAGGCCGTGAAGGCGCGCTTCGCCTCCCGCAAGCGCCTGGTGCTCATCGCCGGGCTCCTCGGCTCGGTGGCCATCCTCGGATACTTCAAGTATTGGAACACCATCCTCAACTACCTGCGGCTTGAGCCGAGCACCACGAGCCTCGGCATCCTGCTGCCGCTCGGCATCTCCTTCTACACCTTCCAGGCGCTGGGATATCTCATCGACGTGTACAACGCGACCATCGAGCCCGAGCGAAACTTCGCCAAGTACCTGCTCTTCGTAAGCTGGTTTCCGCAGGTCATCCAGGGACCGATCAACCGCTTCTCCGAGCTCTCCGGCCAGCTGCTCGCCACGCGCGGCGCCAGCGGGGAGCGCCTCGAGCGCGCCTTCCTGCGCTTTGGCTACGGCTGCCTCAAGAAGATCGTCATCGCCAATACGGTGGGCGGGACAGTTGCGGCCACGCTCAACAGCGCGACACCGCAGATACCCGGCTCCGTGGCCCTGGTGGGCATCATGGCCTACGCCATCCAGATGTACGCAGACTTCTCGGGCGGCATCGACATGGTGGAGGGCGTGTCGGAGCTCTTCGGCGTCGAGCTCGCGCAGAACTTCCGCCAGCCGTACTTCTCCGTGTCGCTCGCAGACTACTGGCGCAGGTGACACATGTCGCTCGGCGTCTGGATGCGCACGTACGTGTTCTACCCGCTGGCCGTGACCAAGCCCATGCAGGCGCTCGGCAAGTGGGCGCGCAAGCACCTCCCCGGGCAGGCGGGCCGCACCCTGCCGGCCGCCATCGCCAACGTGGCCGTCTTCCTGCTCGTCGGCCTGTGGCATGGGGCCGAGCTGCACTATGTCGCCTGGGGAATCTACAACGGCGTCGTCGTGGCCCTCTCCGACCTGCTCGCCCCCAGCTTCGACGCGCTGGCCGAGCGAACCGGCGTCAATCGCGAGGGGCTGCCCTGGCGCATCTTCGCCATCATCCGCACGCTCATCGTCGTGAGCATCGGGCGCTTCTTCGACTACATCGCGAGCGTCTCGCTCGCAATAGCCGCGCTGCGCAACGTCGTCACAAACTTCATGCCCGTCCCCCTCGCCGACGCGCTGGCCGAGCGGGCGGTGCTCCACATCCCCACGCTCGGTATCGCCCCGGTGGCCATCATAGGCTGCATATTCGTCTTCTTCGTGAGCCTCGCCTACGAGCGCGGGACGGACGTGCGCGAGCGCATCCTCGGCTGGCGCTTCCCGGCGCGACTCGCGCTCTACGTGTGCGGGGCCCTGCTTACGGCCGCTGCATTTGGCTTCGACACGGTGAACGGGGGCGCCTTCCTCTATGCCAACTTCTGATGAGGGTCTGGCCAAGCGTGTCTTCCGTCGCCTCGTGCAGGCGCTTGCCTGCATCGCAGCGCTCGCCATAGCCAACGTCGGCCTCACGCTGGCGCTCGAGCCCTACGGAACCTTCACGGAAGTGATCTGGTCGTCGTACAACCAGGCTGCCGACGAGGAAATCGACACCATCTTGCTGGGAACCTCCGTCGCCAAGATCGGCCTGAATCCCCTAGCCCTCCGCGAGACCCTCGACTGCTCTCCGTGGAACGTCTCGACTGACTCGCAGTCTTTTGACAACAGTCTCCGCGCGCTCAAAACCGCACACGAGGATCATGGCATCAGGCGCGCCATCATCGGCATTGGATACAGCACGCTGGAGCAGAAGCCCTTCGTGGAGTCGGCATCGACCTTCTCCCAGGCAATTGCCTCAACGAAGCCGCCGCTGGGAAAGGTGCTGAGCTATGTCGAGGGGATGGTGGCCGAGCCCTTCTTCTCAAGCCGCGACTCGATCGCCATGCTCTTTCCTTGGACCTTTTCACATGTCGATTTCAATCTTGAGCAGATAGCGGGCAACCTGCGCAATCGAGTGGAGTGTGCGACGCCGCTCGAGGCGGCGCAAAGGCGCTTCCCACATTGGACCTATCTCGACAGGGGCTATTACTACACGAGCTACGAGATAGACCTCGAGACGGCAGGCAACGACGTCCCGCCCCGTCTAGCCGACGATGGCCCTACGCCCTACGAGCCGAACCTTGTCGCCCTCGAGCGGATAGCACGGTATTGCGAGGAAAACGAAATCGAGCTCTATGTAGTCGTGACCCCAAAACCCGCGTTCTCCACCTTGTGTCTGGGCGATGCCTACCCCTCTGACATGCAAGATGCGCGCGAACGCGTCGAGCGGCTCGGGGGGACGTTCCTAGACTTCAATGTCGCTCAAGAGGGCTTCTACAGCCCCGCATATGACGAGTTCAATGATTACGAGCATCTCAACTATCCCGGTGCCGCGCGCTTCAGCCAGACGCTCGGCCAGCTCATCTCCCGCATCGAGGCGGGCGAGGATGTGTCGGATGAGTTCTTCGGCTACGACGAATGGGATGCCTGGAAGCGCTCGCTCGACCACATCTCCGTGATCGGCGCGAAGGGCACGCCCACGGGCGCCGGCATATCCGTGGACGTGTGGGCATGGGCCGACCCCGAGATCGACATCGAGTACCAGCTGTCGCGCCTCGATGACGAGGGCAATGCCATCGAGGTCGTCATCCCCTGGTCGGGCGAGACCTCCTTCGAGCTTCCCGCCGACGGCCATGGCACCTACCACCTCAGGGTCGACGCACGCCGCGCGGACAAGCCCGACGAGATCGAGCGGACGAGCCTGCTCGATGTGCTGTACTGAGACCGTTGAAAGGAGCTGCCGCATGACCAACGTCCTCACCTGGCTTGACGAGGCAGCAGAGCGCACGCCCGACAAGCTGGCGGTATCGGACATCGAGACCTCGCTCACCTACGCCCAGCTGCGCGACGCGTCCGCCTCGGTGGGCTCCTGGCTCATCGGACGCGGCATGCGGCCGCGCCAGGCAGTGGCGCTCTTCCTGGACAACAGCGCGCCCGCGCTCGCGGGCATGCTCGGCGCCGTGCGCGCCGGCGGCTTCTACTCGGTCATCGACACGCGCCAGCCGGCTTCGCGCGTCCTCGCCATCTGCGAGGCGCTCGCGCCCTTCGTCGTACTCTCCGACGCGGCGAGCATCGAGGCCGTGCGCGAGATGCTCGCCGGCACCCCGCGCGAGGTCGTCCCGCTGGAGGAGGCGCTCGCAGCAGAGGCGCTCCCGGCGGAGCTCGCCGCGGTGCGCTCGCAGGCGCTCGACATCGACCCGCTCTACGTCAACTTCACGAGCGGCAGCACGGGCACGCCCAAGGGCGTCATCATCAACCACCGCTGCGTCATCGACTTCATCGGGCAGTTCTGCGAGACCTTCGGCATCGGCGAGGACGACCGCTTCGCCAACCAGGCCCCCTTCGACTTCGACGTCTCGGTGAAGGACATCTACTCCGCGCTCAGCGTCGGCGCCACCGTGCACGTCATTCCGCGCGCCTTCTTCTCCGAGCCCACCAAGCTCATGGACTTCCTCTGCGAGCGCGAGGTGACGACCCTCGTGTGGGCGGTGAGCGCGCTCTGCTTCGTCTCGATAATGAACGGGCTCGACTACCGCGTACCCGAGACGGTACGGCGCGTGATCTTCTCGGGCGAGGTGATGCCCCCCAAGCAGCTGCGCATCTGGCAGCGCGCGCTTCCGGACGCCATGTTCGTCAACGTCTACGGGCCCACCGAGATCACCTGCAACTGCACTTACTACATCGTCGAGCGCGAGTACGCCGACGACGAGGTCATCCCCATGGGCAGGACCTTCCCCAACGAGCGCGTGATGCTGCTCGACGAGGATGACCGCGAGGTCGTGGAGCCTGGGTGCGAGGGCGAGATCTGCGTGAGCGGCACGTCCGTGGGCCTTGGCTACCTGGGCGATGCGGACCGCACGGCCGAGGCCTTCGTCCAGAACCCGCTCAACGGCCTCTGGCTCGAGACCATCTACCGCACCGGCGACCTGGCCCACTACGATGACAACGGCAACCTCGTCTACGACTCGCGCAAGGATCACCAGATCAAGCACCTCGGGCATCGCATCGAGCTCGGCGAGATCGAGGCGTGCTCCCAGGCCGCAGACGGCGTGGATCGCGCCTGCTGCCTCTACGACGCGCGCCGCAAGAAGCTCCTCCTCTTCTATGTTGGCGCCCTGGACAAATCCGAGCTCGCCAGCCACCTCCGCGAGCGGCTGCCGCAGTACATGGTGCCCGGCAAGATGCGCCAGATTGAGGCGATGCCGCTTACCAAGAACGGTAAGATTGACAGGAAGGCACTCGCCGAGCTCTAGGAGGAAACATGGCTATCACGCTCGAGCAGGTCATCGAGGTTCTCGAGGACGTCGAGGAGGACGTCGACTACGAGAACGAGACCGCGCTTGTCGATGGCGGGGTGCTCGACTCCTTCGACATCCTCTCCATCATCAGCGCGCTCAACGACGAGTTCGACATCTCGATTCCGGCGAAGGACATCGTCCCGGAGAACTTCAACAGCGCCGCCGCCCTGCGCGACCTCGTCGAGAGGCTCGTCGAGGAGGACTAGAACCGCCCTGCATCCATCCGCTCGAGACGAGGAGGGGCCATGTCCGATTTCGTCACCCGCATGGGTAGCGTGCCGGATGGCGCGCAGGCCGCCAACAACTACGCATGCCAGGGCTGGCAGCTCATCATGGATGAGTACCGCTCGCTGGAGCATCCCTCCAAGGAGCAGCAGGAGGCCCTTGCTGCCCGTGCGCGCGAGTGCCTGACGGTGCTCGACGGCGCTGGGATGCTCGCCTCCGAGGAGTGGGCGCAGGCGCTGCTCATCTACGAGAACTGCAAGCAGGTCGTGCGCTCGGTGAAGGACAGCTACTACTACGAGCAGGACGAGGAGGACCCGGAGAAGTGGCATCGCCGCTCGCTGCCGCTCTCGGTGAAGTTCGAGCTTCCCGGGCAGGCCGAGTCGTGGGATGGGAAGGCGCGACGCTTCCGCGACATGATCGAGGCCGCCTACCTCTCCTGCCACACCGACGAGGTTGAGGAGCGCTCGCGCCTCGACGCCGAGGTATCCCGCCTCGAAGCACAGCTCGACGAGCTCAAGGCCGAGAAGCGCAGCAAGGGTTTCTTCAACTTCTCCGAGAAGCGCGAGGTGAAGGAGCGCATGCGCCCCGTGAAGGACGAGCTGGCCAGCGTGCGCTCCGAGATCTCGTCGCTCGAGCGCAGGCTGTCCGACTACGTGGAGGGGCAGCTCGACGCCCTGGCCGCCTCGCACATCCGCCTCAAGTTCTAGTTCTAGAGGGCATTTTGGGGGCGTCATCGCCTCGATGTCGTTTTTCGCCATTGGCCCGTGGCGAGATATGGCAGTAATGTATGGTCGAATGCCGGATGCTGCTGGTACTGCGCGATTCTTTCCTGGGGTTTTGTCGATTCCTACTCGCCGATCTCCCAATTCACCATGCATTTGCGTCACTTCTAGCCAACGCGTCTTTCCTCCGCTCGCCCGCGCGTGGATTTGGACTGCCTCCTGCCGCCATGGGGGTGCTATGCTTGCCCGACCATGAATCTCATCTTGTCGCATGAAACGGCCTTCGAGCTCTGGCACTCGGACCTCTCACGTCTCCGGCCAGAATTCGGCTTGCCCAGCTGCGAATCCACGAGCAGCCTGGACTCTGGCGGCATGCGCTCCGTCTGGCAGCATCTCGACGCGAACATGAGCCTCAAGCGCCTCTACGAGCATCTCGGCGGCCTCCGAGAGCCGCTGCACGTCCTCGTCACCGATTCGGGCAGCAGGATCCAAAGCAAGTTTGCGGTGAGCCACGTTTGGTCGGAGAGGCCCCTTCCCGCGGGATCAGTCCTCCAATTGGGCGAGGGGCTCTGCGTTGTATCGCCCGAGCTCTGCTACGTGCAGATGGCTCAACGCTACAGCGGACTCGAGCTCGCCTGGATTGGGTCGGTGCTCTGCAGCAGCTACTGCCTCAACTGCTACGACCGGGGCGATGTGCTCGAGCGGGCTCCCATTACGTCCGTGGGCGAAATCGGCGAGTTCCTCCGGCATGTTCAGCGCAGGAAGGGCGTCCGCAACGCAGCACGCGCGCTGCGCCTCATCAGCGAGCGCACCCGCTCGCCGCGCGAGGCAACACTGGCGACGCTCCTTACCGCCCCCTCCCGAATGGGCGGCCAGCAGCTCCCTCCCTTTGAGATAAACGCGCAGTACGACTTCCAGGCAGAAGGCGGGCTGCTCACCGACAGGCGCTATTTCGAGCTCGACATGTACTGGGAAGAGGAGGGACTCTGCCTCGAGTACAACGGGAAGCCCCATGAGTCCTACGACGCCGCCCTGCGCGACCTAGAGAAGGTCACGTCATTGCGCGCGGAAGGCATAACCGTGATTCCCGTAAACAAGCGCCAATTTGACAGCTACGAGAAACTCGAGGTGATTGTGGGGGCCGTGCGCAAGGCCCTAAACACGCGCGACAGGACCTCGGACGAAGTGCGGATGCAGCGACGGCTCGCCCATGCCAATCTCATCCGCTTCGAGCGATCCTGGTGCGATCGCGCGCGATTGCACGACTACGCATGGTGGCGCATCGTCGAATCGATGGCAGACGCCGTGCCGAATGGCTAGAAGTGGCAGATATGTATGGTATTTCATGCAATCCGCCCGATATCCGCATGCAAAATGCCTGGAAAAGCACTTCCCAAACTCACGACATTCGGGTAAACACCATGCAAATCTGCCACTTCTAGCCATAGGAGCCCCGACACCCTCGTTTGACTAGCATCTGGGGGCTATGGGTACCACTCCTTAGTTGCCAACGAGGGAGATTGCATGTCGCAAAGATCAGGCGCGCCGCTTGCGCGCTCAACCGTACGCCGCACGCTGAGCTGGTTTTGGTGGGTCACCAAGAAGCGCCCGTTCGCCGCGTTCATGGCCGTGCTCACGAGCGTCGGCTACACGGCACTGCTCACCTACGCCAACACCTGGATGATGGGAAAGATCGTCGACCGCGTCCAGGCAGAGCCGGTGGCCGCCGAGCACGTCTTCGAGGTGTTCGCCCCCTACGTGCTGGGGCTGCTGCTCATCAACGCCATCGGCCAGGCGGCCTCGAAGCTCCAGGACTGGAGCGTGATGGCGCTCGAGCTCAACGGCAACTATCACCTCGCGCGCCTGTGCTTCGACACGCTCTCCAACCAGTCGATGACCTTCCACACCGGGCGCTTCGGCGGGTCGCTCGTGAGCCAGACCTCGCGCTTCATGGGTGGCTACTCCGCGCTCGTCGACGTGGTGGTGTACTCGCTCATCCCCACCATCGCGTCCATCGTATGCACCATCGTCATCCTCGCGCCGGTGGCGCCGCTCTTCGTGGTCATCCTCTTCGCGCTCCTCGCGCTCTACGTGGTGGTTGCCTACACCATGTACCAGCGCATACTCCCCCTCTCCGCGGCCACTGCTGCCGCGCAGAACAAGCTCTCCGGCGTGCTCTCCGATGCCGTGACCAACATCCTCGCCGTCAAGACCTACGGGCGCGAGGACTACGAGCG
>CACZNT010000186.1 GCA_902782635.1 uncultured Coriobacteriaceae bacterium | reverse complement strand
TCTGGGCTTTGGGGCGGGCCTCGCGATATTCATGTTCGTGGGGTTCGTGAAGTCCATCCCCGTCGAGATCGAGGAGGCGGCGGCCATCGACGGCTGCGGCCCCATCCGCACCTTCTTCTCGGTGGTGCTGCCGATGCTCAAGCCCACGCTCATCTCGGTGGGCATCGTCGAGATCATGTGGGAGTGGAACGACTACCTGCTGCCCGTCCTCGTCCTCGACGTGAACGAGTATCGCACCATCCCCATCCACATCCAGTACCTCAAGGGCAGCTACGGGACGGTTGACCTCGGGGCGACGATGGCGCTCATCCTGCTGTCGATCATCCCCGTCATCGTGTTCTACCTCGCCGCCCAGAAGCACATCATCAAGGGCGTCGCCGCCGGCGCCGTGAAGGGATAGGCATGGAGCGTGCAAGCGGCATAATCCTGCCCATCTACGCCCTGCCCTCCCCGCATGGGGTGGGAACACTGGGCCAGGCCGCCTACGACTTCGTCGACTTCCTGGAGTCCGCGGGCCAGGCGTGGTGGCAGATCCTTCCCGTGGGGCCGACGAGCTACGGCGACTCCCCCTACCAGAGCCCGTCGACCTTCGCCGGCAACCCCTACCTCATCGACCTCGACCTGCTCGTGGCCGACGGCCTGCTCAAGCAGGCGGAGGTGGACGCGCCGGACTGGGGAGACGACCCGGCGCACGTCGACTACCGCGCCCTCTACGAGGAGCGGATGCCGCTTCTGGCCCGCGCCTGCGAGCGCGGCTGGGAGCGCGACGCCGCGGCCGTGGAGGCCTTCTCCCGCGAGCAGGCGTCGTGGCTCGACGACTACGCCCTCTACATGGCGATCAAGCGCCATTTCGGGATGTCCTCCTGGATCGAGTGGCCCGACGAGGCGGCGCGCCTGCGCGAGCCGGACGCCCTCGAGCGCTACCGCTCCGAGCTGGCATCCGACATCCGCCTCGAGACCTACGTGCAGTACCTCTTCTTCACCCAGTGGGAGGCCCTGCGCGCCTACGCTCGCGAGCATGGCGTGAGGATACTGGGCGACCTTCCCATCTACGTGGCGCTCGACTCTGCCGACGTGTGGGCAAACCCGCAGCTCTTCCAGCTCGACGAGCAGGGCATGCCGAGCGCGGTGGCAGGCGTTCCCCCCGACAGCTTCACGGTCGACGGCCAGCTCTGGGGAAACCCGCTCTACGACTGGGACGCCCACGAGGCCGAGGGCTACGGCTGGTGGATCAGGAGGATCGGCGGGGCCTCACGGCTCTACGACATGATCCGCATCGACCACTTCCGCGGCTTCGAGAGCTACTGGTCGGTGCCGGCGGGGTCGGAGACGGCCGCTCCTGGCACGTGGGTGAAGGGGCCGGGGGCCGCGCTGGTGAAGGTGCTCGCCGGATGGTTCCCCGACCTGGACTTCATCGCGGAGGACCTGGGGTACCACACGGCCGGCGTGGAGGAGCTCCTCCGCGAATCCGGCTTCCCGGGCATGAAGGTCCTCGAGTTCGCCTTCGACTCCCGCGACGATGGGGGAGCGGATTTCCTGCCGCACTCCTACGTGCGCAACTGCACGTGCTATGTGGGCACGCATGACAACGCGCCCGTGAGGGCCTGGTTTGACGAGATCGACGAGGACGACCGCGCGCTGGTGCGCGACTATCTCGGGATTGGCGCAGGCGATGAGATCGCATGGCCGATCATCCGCATCGGGATGATGAGCGTGGCCGACCTCTTCGTGGCGCAGATGCAGGATTACCTGGAGCTCGGGGAGGGGTCGCGCACCAACACCCCGGGCACCTTGGGAGGAAACTGGCAGTGGCGCATGGTCGAGGGACAGGCCATGCCCGAGCTTGCCGCGCGCATCGCACGCATGACGCGGCTCTACGGAAGGAGCGCTGAGCGCACATGGCAGAAGTGAGCCTCAAGCACATAAAGAAGGTCTACCCCTACAACGAGAAGCGGCACAAGAAGAGCGCCGCCGAGAAGGGGTACAACCTCACCGTCACCGACGAGGGCGTGCTCGCCGTGCAGGACTTCGACCTCGAGATCGCCGACCGCGAGTTCGTGGTGCTGGTGGGCCCGTCCGGCTGCGGCAAGTCCACCACGCTGCGCATGGTGGCAGGCCTCGAGGAGATCTCGGGCGGCGAGCTCTACATCGACGGCGAGCTCATGAACGACGTGGCGCCCAAGGACCGCGACATCGCCATGGTGTTCCAGAGCTACGCGCTCTACCCGCATATGAGCGTGCGCGACAACCTGGCGTTCCCGCTCAAGCTCCGCAAGTTCTCCAAGGAGGACATCGACAGGAAGGTGGGCGAGGCAGCCGAGATCCTGGGCATCACCGAGTACCTCGATCGCAAGCCCAAGGCCCTCTCCGGCGGCCAGCGCCAGCGCGTCGCCATTGGCCGCGCCATTGTCCGTGAGCCGAAGGTGTTGCTCATGGATGAGCCGCTGTCGAATCTGGA
>CACZNT010000185.1 GCA_902782635.1 uncultured Coriobacteriaceae bacterium | reverse complement strand
TGCAGCGCTTCGGCGACATCCTCGACGGCAAGCGCACCTGGCCCAACGAGCTCGAGCGCTCCACCGTCCAGCCCACCCTGCCCGACGCGCAGGCCGGCGACATCACGAGCGCCCTGCCGTACCGCGCGATGACCAACATCATCGAGTTCATCAAAGCGGTTGACACCGTCGTGCCGGGGTTTGCCTCGGCCGAGACGCTGCTCTACGCGCCGGAGCTCAAGTTCTACAGCAACCGGGTGAAGATGGACGCTGAGTTCACCTGTTCGGTGGCGGGGCTCATGTGCCTGGGAGATTCCAGCGGATGGACGCGCGGCCTCATGATGGCGAGCGTGATGGGCCTTCTCGCGGGCGAGCGCCTCGCCGCCGAATAACCTGACAAAGGGGACAGTCCCCCTTGTCATGACAAGGGGGACAGGTTTCCGGCGCGCCTCGGGAGCCGCCGGTCTCTTGCGTTGACAATCCCTAGCAAAGTGCTAGAGTATTCGGCCATGAAGAAGAAGCATGTATACAACCGCCTCATCTGCCTGGGCCTGTTCATGCCCTCGCCCGAGCTCTGCTAGCTCGGGCGGCAACGTCTCGCGGTTCTTCTCACCCCGACATATCGCTGCTGCCTTGATTTGAGCTCGGGCGCCACGCACGCACCTCAAGCCAAAGCGAATCAAGGAGGCAGACATGCCATTCGAACTCGACCCCAGCTACGCGCAAGACCCGTCCCAGCACTTCAACACCCTGCAGATCCACGCCGGCCTCGCACCCGACCCCACGACGGGGGCGGCGGCCCTGCCCATCTACGCCACGGCCGCCTGGCAGTTCGACGATGCCGAGGACGCTGCCGAGAAGTTCGCCCTCGCCCGTCCCGGCAACGTCTACTCCCGCCTCACCAATTCGACGGTCGACTCCATCGCCGCCCGCATCGCCGCGCTCGAGGGGGCGGCTGCTGCTGTGGGCGTCGCCTCGGGCCATGCCGCCGAGGTCCTCGCCCTCACCAATATCGCCCGGGCGGGCGACCACATCGTCGCCTCCGACTCCCTTTACGGCGGCAGCTGGAACATCCTCCTTCACACCCTCGCCGACCTCGGCATCTCCACCACCTTCGTCCCCAACAACGACATCGACGCCTTCGTCGCGGCCACGCGCGGCAACACCAAGCTCTGGTACGTTGAGACCATCGGCAACCCGCGCGTCGACGTCGCGAACGTGCCCGCGCTGGCCGACGCGGCCCGCGCCCAGGGTCTGCCCCTCATCGTGGACAACACCTTCGCCACGCCCTACCTCTACCGGCCGGCCGAGGATGGCGCGGCAGTGGTCGTCGAGAGCCTCACCAAGTGGATCGGCGGTCATGGCAACACCATCGCGGGTGCGGTGGTCGACGCCGGCACCTTCGACTGGCGCTCCGCGGGCGCCAAGTTTCCCACGCTCACCGAGCCTGATCCGTCCTACCACGGGGCCGTTTGGGTTGACGCGGCCCCTGCCGCGCCCTTCGGCACGCGCGTGCTCGCCCAGCGCCTGCGCGACCTCGGCCCCACGCTTTCGCCCTACGCCGCCCAGCTCGTGGGCATCGGCCTGGAGACCCTCTCGCTGCGCGTCGAGCGCCATTGCGAGAACGCCCTCGCCGTCGCGCGCTTCCTGTCCGAGCATCCCAAGGTGAGCTGGGTGCGCTACCCCGGCCTCGAGGACGATCCCTCCCACGAGCTCGCGAGCAGGCTGCTCCATGGCGGCTATGGCGGCGTGCTGGTGTTCGGCGTGGCGGGCGGGCGCGAGGCGGGCCTCCGCCTCATCGACAACGTGCGCCTCCACACGCTGCTCGCCAACGTAGGCGACGCCAAGAGCCTCATCATCCACCCGGCGTCCACCACCCACTCCCAGCTCTCGGCCGAGGAGCTCGAGGCCGCGCACCTCTCGGAGGACCTCGTGCGCGTGTCGGTGGGCCTGGAGGACGTGGACGACATAATCGCCGACCTCGACCAGGCGCTCGCTTGCGCCTGAGGCAGGGCGGAAGGCCGATGGGCACCGCGAGGGGCGTGTCCCGTGCGCTAGGCTTGATGTCGAGTGGCCTCAAGCGCGAGCAGCCCTGCAACGCCCAGGAAAGGAACGTGCCATGCGCATAACCGAGGTGCTGAGCACACGACAGAGCTTCTCCTTCGAGATCTTCCCGCCGCGTGGCGAGCTGTCCGTCGAGGAGGCTTCCGACATCGCACGCGCCCTCGCCCACTTCGAGCCCGACTGGGTGAGCGTCACCTTCTCGGCCGGCGGCTCGGGAAACTCGGCGGGCACTATCGCCGTCTCGCGCGCGGTGGAGCAGTCGTGTGCGGCGGCGCTCGCGCATTTCACCTGCTACGGCTCGAGCAAGGCCGATGCCGATGCCTATGTGGACGAGCTGCGCGCAGCCGGCATCGACAACGTCATGGCGCTGCGCGGCGACCCCGTCCCGGGCAAGGGCGTGATCGACTTCGCCTACGCGCGCGACCTCATCGCCCACATAAAGGAGCGCACGCCGGAGATGTGCGTGGGCGCCGCCTGCTACCCGGAGGGCCATGTCGAGTGCGACGACTTCGAGCTCTCGATGCGTCATCTGCACGAGAAGCAGGAGGCCGGCGCCGACTTCCTCGTGAGCCAGCTCTTCTTCGACAACGAGCTCTTCTACCGCTTCCGAGAGGCGTGCGTGCGCCACCGCGTGAAGATCCCGGTGGTGGCGGGCATCATGCCGTTCACCAGCACGAGCCAGATCCAGCGCATGGCGTTCACCTGCGGCGCCACCATCCCGGCGCGCGTCATCCGGCGCATCGCGGCGGCGGGCGACGACCCGGCCGCCCAGATCGCGGCGGGCGTGGAGTATGCCGTCGAGCAGGTTGTCGACCTGGCGGCCAATGGCGTCGACGGGATCCACATCTACACGATGAACAAGCCGAGCGTGGGACGCGCCATGTACGACGCGCTCGTGAGCTGCGGATATCTGGAGGGCCGATGCTGACGGTGGAGACGCTCGACATCGGCGCGATCGACCGTGCCGAGGCCCTGCACTACCTTGGGCATCGGGGTCAGGAGATCGACGACGCCCTCTCGGCGCGTATCGACGCGCTCCTCGAGGAGGCCCGCTCCCTCGTGCGCCCGAGGGCCGCCTGGGCGAGCTTCGAGATCGTGGGCGACGCTGCGGTCGACGCCGCTGCGGGCGACGACGCTGCGGGCGAGAACCCCATCCGCCTCGCGGGCACCACCCTCGCGCTTCCCGGCCGCAACATCGCGCGTCATCTGGAGGGGGCTCGCCAGGCCGTCGTGCTGGCCGTGACGGTGGGGCTTGCGCTCGACCGCGAGCTGCGCCTCCTCTCCGCCATCGACCCGGCTGGCGAGGCGATCCTCGATGCGGCCGGCACCGTGGCCGTCGAGCAGGCGGCCGACGCGGCGTCCGCGCGCATCCGCGCCTGGGCCGAGGAGCGGGGCCTGCACACGGGGGCGCGCTTCTCGCCGGGCTATGGCGATCTGCCGCTCGCCTGCCAGCCCGCAGTGCTCGCCAGCGTCGACGCGCAGCGCCGCCTGGGAATCACGCTCGCAGATTCGCTGCTCATGGCCCCGGTCAAGAGCGTCACCGCCATCATCGGCGTCTTCGACGACCAGGGCCTGGCCGACCGCGCCGCCCGCCGCTCGGGCGCCGCAAGCTAGGGGAGAGGACATGGCTGCTTCCGATTCCAACGCGCGGGCCCTGCGCCGCTTCGCCGACGCAGAGCTCGCATCCGCCTTCGCGGGCGAGCGCTTCCTGCTGCTCGACGGGGCGATGGGCACCCAGCTCCAGGCGGCAGGGCTTGCCGCCGGCGAGCAGCCCGAGCTCCTGTGCCTCTCGAATCCCGACGAGGTGACGGCGATCCATGCCGCCTACGTGGCGGCAGGCTCGGATGTGGTGACCACCAACACCTTCGGCGCCAACTCCGCCAAGCTCGGGGGTGCCGCCACGGTCGATGAGGTCTTCTCCGCTGCCGTGGCCTGTGCCCGCGCGAGCGGGGCGCGCTACGTCGCAGCCGGTATCGGGCCCACTGGCCAGCTCCTCGCCCCCATGGGGACGCTGCCCTTCGAGGACGCCTGCGAGCTCTTCGCCGAGCAGGCGCGCGCTGCCGAGCGGGCGGGCGCCGACCTCTTCATCATCGAGACCATGGCCGACCTGGCCGAGGCGAAGGCGGCTCTCATTGCCGTGCGCGAGAGCTCGAGCCTGCCCGCCATCGTCACGATGACCTTCGACGAGGATGGGCGCACCTTCCTGGGGACCACCCCGGAGGTCGCCGCCGTCGCGCTCTCGTCTGCAGGCGCCGACGCCATCGGCATCAACTGCAGCCTCGGCCCCGCAGACGTCGCACCCCTCGTCGAGCGCATGCTGCCCTGG
The DNA here is from genome assembly GCA_902782635.1 of uncultured Coriobacteriaceae bacterium. Classification (GTDB taxonomy): domain Bacteria; phylum Actinomycetota; class Coriobacteriia; order Coriobacteriales; family Atopobiaceae; genus CACZNT01. The sequence continues at coordinate 3,627 of CACZNT010000185.1, read as the reverse complement.
GCGAGCTGTCCCGTGGTGGCGCAGGCAAACGCCGGGCTCCCGCGCATGGCGGACGGCGTCACCCGCTACGACATCGGGCCGGAGGAGTACGCGGCCGCCGTGGGCGAGATGGTGGATGCCGGCGTTAGCATCATCGGCGGCTGCTGCGGCACCACGCCCGCCTACATCGAGGCCGAGCGTGCCCTGCTCGCCGGCCGCACGCCAACCCCGCGCAGCGTCCGCGACGACTTCTGCGTGGCGAGCGCGCAGCGCCTCCTCGCGCTGCCGATGGGGCACGTCGGCGTCATTGGCGAGCGCATCAACCCCACGGGCAAGCGCCGCATGAAGGAGGCCCTGCGCTCCCGTGCGCTCGACTACATCGTGGGCGAGGCCCTCTCGCAGGAGCGGGCCGGCGCCCAGATTCTCGACGTCAACGTCGGCCTGCCCGAGATCGACGAGACCGAGATGATGCTGCGCGTGATCGACGAGGTCCAGGCGGTGAGCACGCTGCCCTTGCAGGTGGATTCCGCCGACGCGTCCGTCATCGAGGCGGCGGTGCGGCGCTATCCGGGCAAGGCCCTCATCAACTCCTGCAATGGCAAGCGCGAGGTGCTCGACGCCGTGCTGCCCATCGCGGCGCGCTATGGCTGCGCGCTCGTCGGGCTCACCCTCGACGAGGAGGGGATCCCGGCCACCTGCGAGGGGCGCCTCGCGATCGCGCGGCGCATCGTGGCCGAGGCGGAGGCGGCCGGCATCCCGCGCCACGACATCGCCATCGACTGCCTCACGATGGCGGCCTCGACCGACCAGACCCAGCCGCGCGCCATCCTCGACGCGATCGCCGCCGTGAAGCGCGAGCTCCCCGGCGTGCGCACCGTGCTCGGCGTGTCCAACGTGAGCTTCGGCCTGCCGCTGCGCCCGCTGGTGAATGCGAGCTTCTTGGCCGCCGCGCTCTCGGCAGGGCTCGACCTCGCCATCATGAACCCGCTCGACCAACGCATGTCAGACGTCATCGCCTCGTGGCGCGTGCTCTCGGGCGAGGACGAGTCGGCCCAGGCCTACATCGCCGCCTATGCCGAGCGCGCGGACGCGCCTGCGGGCGTCGCCGTCTCCGCTGCCACCGCCACAGCCGCCGGGGAGCCGCTCGACGATTCGGCATCTCGCGATTCCGTCGACCGGATTCGCGAGCTTGTGGTGTCGGGGCGCAAGGAGAGGGTGCCCGAGGCGGTGCGCGCCCTGCTCGCAGACGACGACCCCGAACACGATGGCCTCTTCGCCATCGATGGCGCCCTCATCCCCGCGCTCGACGAGGTGGGGGAGCGCTTCGAGCGGGGCAGCTTCTTCCTGCCGCAGCTCATGGCATCTGCCGAGGCGGCCAAGGCGGGCTTCGAGGTGGTGCGCGCCGCGCAGGCGTCCGCGCCCGGGGGCGACCATGCTGCCCAGGGCGGGACGATCGTGCTGTGCACCGTGCGCGGCGACATCCACGACATCGGCAAGAACATCGTCAGGATGCTGCTGGAAAACTACGGCCATCGCGTGGTCGACCTGGGCCGCGACGTGGCGCCCGAGGAGGTCGTGCGGGCAGTCGAGGAGTACCACGCGCCACTCTGCGGGCTCTCGGCCCTCATGACCACCACCGTGTCGGCCATGTCCGAGACCATCGCGCTTTTGCGCGAGCACGCGCCCTGGTGCAAGGTGATGGTGGGCGGTGCCGTGCTCAACGCCGAGTATGCCGAGATGGTGGGGGCCGACTACTACGCCAAGGACGCCACTGAGGCCACGCGCATCGCCGCCTCCGTCCTCTGATCCAGCTTCACAGCCAGGGCATCTGCCGCCTGCCGACGCTTGCGTTTGCAGTGCATGCAAAATGCATGTATACTGCATGCTAGGCTGAAGAGGGAGGTAGACATGCCAGCATTGCAGGTGCGCGATCTTCCGCAGGAGACCTACGACAGGCTCGCGGAGAGCGCGCGCAGGGAGCACCGCAGCCTTGCCCAGCAAACCGCCCACATCATCGAGTGGTATCTCAATCACGACGGACAGCACTTCCACGACGTGCCGAGGTCCGTCTACGCACCGACGGTCGATACGCCCGAGGAGATCGCTGCGCGCAAGGAGCGCAGGCGGCTTGTCCTGGCAAGGATCGACGAGATGGGTCCGATGCTCGTCTCCGACGACATGCCCGATGTGGTCGAGCTCATTCGAGAGGGGAGGGAGGAGCGCGATGCTCGTTTTGGACTGTAGCGCTGCCGTCAACATAGCGAGGAAGACCGAAGAGGGAATGAGGCTCAGGGAGATAGTCGACCAAGACACGAGCGTCATAAGCTCCAGGCTCCTCTACCCTGAGACGGTCAACACGTTTTGGAAATACGCCAGGGCGGGGGAGATTACGCCCGAGGAAGCCATCGCCCGCGCCGAAAACGCGATTGGCCTCGTCGACGAGTTCCACGACATGGAGGGCTACTACGTCGAGGCGCTCAACGAGGCCTGCCGCCTGGGACATCCGGCGTACGACTTCTTCTACCTGCTGCTGGCCAAGCGCACAGGAGCGACGCTCCTCACCTGCGACCGCAAGCTGGCCTCGCTCGCCGAGGAGATAGGCGTCCGCTGCGCATCGTGAGAAGAGGCGGGCTCTAGCTCACGCCTATGAGCGACTGCGCTTGCGGCGCTTGGGCTTGGGCTTCGGGTTGCCAGCCACCTTGCCGCAGCTGGGGCAGAGATCGGCCAGCGCGCAGGCGTCGCAGCGGGGGCTGCGCGCATCGCACACGTCACGACCGAAGTGAATCCACTGCTCGTTCACCGGACCCCATAGCTCCTGCGGCAACACGTTCAGCAGGTCCTGCTCGGCCGCGAGCGGGGTCGGCGCCTTGGTGAGCCCCAGGCGCGTGGCGATGCGGTACACGTGCGTGTCCACCGCGATGCCGTCCACCACGCCAAAGGCCTTGTTGAGCACGATGTTGGCCGTCTTGCGGCCCACGCCCGGCAGGCGCGTGAGCTCGTCCATGGTGGAGGGGATCTCGCCGGCATGGTCGGCCATGATCATCTGCGCGGCCTCGACGGCATGCGCGGCCTTGGCCCGCCAGAAGCCGATGGTGTGGATGACCTCGCCCACCTCGGCCACATCTGCTGCCGCCAGTGACGCGGCATCGGGCCAGCGGCGGAACAGCTCGGGGGTGACCTTGTTGACGGCGGCGTCGGTGGTCTGGGCCGAGAGCATCACGCATATCACCAGCTCAAAGGGGTTGGTGTAGTCGAGCGCGCTCTCGGGCGCCGGGTACAGCTCGCCCATGCGGCGGCATACCTCCACCGCACGCTCGCGCTTCGCGGCCTTCGATTCCCTCGGCATGAGCCCTCCTTCCCTCACCTTGATGATACGAAAACGGACGTCCTTCTCGCATGCGGTCATGTGCCAGGCTCCTGCTTGGCACAGGGTCGGACAGCTGGTCGGGCGTGGGTCGTTCCCAACGTGTGCAAAGTCCCCCATGAAAACCTATGGGACATTGGCCCGGATGGTCCCCTGAACGACACCGTCACCCAAAGCACCCCATGAAAACCTATGGGACTTTTGCCCGGAGGGGAAGGTCTGGGACCGTGGGGGACAGACCACCATAGGTAGACCTATGGGATTTTGGCCAAGAAGGTCCACTG
>CACZNT010000184.1 GCA_902782635.1 uncultured Coriobacteriaceae bacterium | reverse complement strand
CAGAACCGTGACGCGCTCAGATTGCACGAGCTCCTGAATGCGCCGCTCGCACTTGCGCTGGAAGAGGAAGTCGCCCACGGAGAGGGTCTCGTCGACGATGAGGATATCGGGCTCGGTGATGGTGGCGATGGCGAAGGCGATGCGCGCCACCATGCCGCTCGAGTAGTTCTTGAGCGGCATGTCCATGAAGTCCTCGAGCTCGGCGAAGGCGACGATGTCGTCAAAGCGGGCGTCGATGAACTCCTTGCGGTAGCCAAGCAGGGCGCCGTTGAGGTAGATGTTCTCGCGAGCCGTGAGCTCCGCGTCGAAGCCAGCGCCCAGCTCGATGAGCGGCGCGATGGTGCCGGCAACATGGCAGTTGCCCTCGCTCGCTTCGAGCACGCCGGCGATGATCTTGAGCATCGTCGACTTGCCGGAGCCGTTGGTGCCCACGAGGCCGAAGGCCTCCCCGCGCTTGACCTCGAAGCTCACGTGATCGAGGGCGCGGAACTCCTTGAAGCGCAGCTCATGGCCGAGAAGCGCGATGAAGTACTCCTTGAGCGAGTTGAACTGCTCGGATGCCATGTTGAACACCATCGAGACGTCGTCGACGCCCACGACCGTCTCCGCATCATCCGACGGGATCTCCGGGCGGACGAATCCGCCCTCGACGTCCACGTGCTCGCTGAGGCGCGCCTCGCTGCCATCGGGCGCGTAGAAATCAACCGAGATGATGTAATGGCCGGCCTTATCAGGGAAGAACGCGAACTTGTCCTGGAACTGGGGCGTATGCGTCGAGGCGCTCTCGCCCGTGTCCTCCAAGACCCACGAGTACACCATCTTGAAGTCGGTGATGATGGCACCGTCGACATAGGCGCAGACCTCGATGCCGCCCGTGACGTGAATGCGCTGCTCGGACAGCGTTATGCGCGGAACCCAGCCCAAATCCTTCTTGCTCTCGCTTGGCATCACAGCACCCCCTAGATGTAGAGGATGAACTTGCGCTCCGAGTTACGGAACGCAAGCCAGCCGATGGCCAGCGATGCGAGGGCGAAGACGGCGCAGCCGGCCAGAAGGTCGAGGCCGGGCTCCATGCGCCAGAGCAGGATGCGCCGCACGAACGTGACGTAGAGGTACATGGGGTTGAAGCGCTCGAGGGCCTGGAGCCACTCGGGGAGAATCCGGATCGAGTAGAAGAGCGGTGTGAGATACGTCCAGCCGGTGAGCACGACGCCCCACAGGTGCATCACGTCGCGGAAGAAGACCGACGCGGAGCTCAGGAGGAGCGACAGCCCGATGCAGAAGAGCGTGAGCAGCAGCAGGTACACGGGAAACCACAGTATGTGAATTGAGGGCGTCCACTGGTAGAAGACCATGACGAGCGCCACGGCGATCATCGAGAAGAAGTAGTTCACGACCGCCGAGAGGACCTTCTGCACGGGAAAGACGTACTTGTTGATCTTGACCTTCTTGAGCAGGGAGGCAGCGCCGATGATGGAGCTCATGCCGGAGCTGGTCGACTCGCTCATGAGCTGGAATGCCGTGTTGCCGAGGATGAGGTAGAGCGGGAAGTTCGGAATGGTGTCATCGGCGCCACGCATCATCTTCGTGAAGACGATGGCGAGGATGATCATCATGAGCAGCGGGTTGAGGACGCTCCAGGCGACGCCGAGCACGCTGCGGCGGTACTTGAGCTTGAAGTCCTTGGAGACGAGCTGGCGCAGGATGAAGCCGTCGCGCTTGCCCTCCGGATACCATGCGTGCGCGGCATCATCAGCCGCAAACGCACCTGCCTTGCCGATTGCCTGAGCTCCCAAGATTCCTCCGCGTTTCACCTGCATTGCCTGCAAGCTCGTTTTCAGTCCTGCCTATCCTAGCAAAAACGATGGGTGACGGCGCATTATGCAACAACTCACCACGACCGCAGCACATGGCAGAGCCAAGCATGAGGGGGCACGCGCCTGTTCCGCATCATCTTCGGAAGAGGGCGATGGTGCGGCAGAGCATTGTGAAGAAGAGGCCGGCCACCGAAAGCAGCACGGCCAGGGCGATGGCCGTGTTGACGGCCGTCGTGGTATCAGCGTCTCCGAGGCCCTTGACCATGATGATGGCCGAGGCAACGGTGCGAGCGCCGCGTCGGGCGCGACGCGGCACCGACGTATGCCCAGCCCAGGGCAATCATCTGGAGCGAGCCGCGATGATGATCCCCTCGGTGGGATGGCCCGTGACGATGCCGATGAGCGTGCAGGCCACGAGCGGCTGGAAGGTGCGCTGCTGACCAGAGCCCTCAGCTGAGGGGCTCTGCGCCTGGTTGATCCGTTAGTTGGTGACGGTTTTCCGACTTAACGCATCAGCTCGCCCACAGATGGCATGTCAACCGTGATTTGTTGACGGTTTTCTCGACTTCCAGCATCAGGTCGTCCCCAGATGGTAGGTCAACCGTGAGTTGGTGACGTTCTTCTCGGCTCTCGACAGAGTCGTCAGAAAAGCCAAAAAAAGAAAACAGGCCAGGCTACATGTCCTGGCCTGCGAAAGTTCTGGCTCCCCGGGTAGGATTCGAACCTACGACACATGGATTAACAGTCCACTGCGCTACCACTGCGCCACCGGGGAATGCTGTCGCGCAAGAAAGAAGTATATAGCAACTCCGAAGCCTTGCAAGCGACTATATGCGCAAATTGGAGAAAGCCCCAAAGTGCGGCCGCTAGTCCTCCATGTAGTCCTTGAGCTTGCCCGAGCGGCTGGGGTGGCGCAGCTTCGCCAGGGTCTTGCTCTCGATCTGGCGGATGCGCTCGCGCGTGACGCCGAACTCCCGGCCTACCTCCTCGAGCGTGCGCGGATGCCCGTCCTCGAGGCCGAAGCGCAGCTTGATGACCTTACGCTCTCGGTCGGCCAGGCCCTCGAGGACCTGGTCGAGCTGCTCGTGGAGCATGGAGTCGCTCGCCGCGTCGGGCGGCGCCACGGCCTGGGCGTCCTCGATGAAGTCGCCGAGCTGCGAATCCTCTTCCTCGCCGATGGGCGTCTCGAGGGAGACCGGCTCCTGGCTAATCTTCTGGATCTCGCGGACGCGGTCGGCCGAGAGCCCCATCTCCTCGCCGATCTCCTCGGGAGACGGGTCGCGGCCAAGATCCTGGAGCAGCTGGCGCTGCACGCGCACGAGCTTGTTGATGGTCTCGACCATGTGCACCGGGAT